>JBAXKX010000084.1:0-10546 GCA_037135115.1 Rhodospirillaceae bacterium | reverse complement strand
CACGATGGGGGCGAGGACGAAATAAAACTTGTTCACGTGGCCCGGGATCGGGTCCAGGCCCCGCTGGTTGTGGCGGGGCGGGCCGCCACGTCTGATCAGCAGCACGTTTTCCCCGCTCCAAACCACCACGCCGACGCCGACCCATGGCCGGTTGGGGTACTCACGTTTCATGCCGCCCACTCCATCTCCCCCCGGATTTAGAAGGGCAGGCCGCAAAAACACCTTTGCGACCCGCCCTCGACTAAGTCCGGCAGCAATGCGCTGCTAGCGCTCCACGGTGAGGGCTACGCCCATACCACCACCGATGCACAAGGTGGCTAGGCCCTTTTTAGCATCACGTTTTTGCATCTCGTGCAGCAAAGTGACCAGGACACGAGCGCCTGAGGCCCCGACGGGATGGCCAAGTGCGATGGCGCCGCCATTTACGTTAACTTTGGTGAGGTCCCAGCCCATTTCTTTGTTCACCGCGACCGCCTGGGCGGCGAAAGCCTCGTTGGCCTCGATCAAGTCGAGGTCTTCATGCTTCCAGCCCGACTTTTTAAGCGCCTTGCGGCTGGCTGGGATTGGGCCAGTTCCCATGATGTCGGGATCCACACCGGCGGTGGCCCAGTTGACGATGCGTGCCAGCGGAGTTAAGCCCCGCTTGGCGGCGTTGGCGGCAGTCATCAGAACAACGACGGCGGCGCCATCATTGATACCGGAGGCGTTGCCAGCGGTGACGGTGCCGTTCTTGTCGAAGGCGGGGCGGAGCTTGGCCAGTGTTTCCATTGTGGTGCCATGCTTGGGGAATTCGTCGCTAACGACGACCGTATCACCCTTGCGGCCCTTGATGGTCACCGGGGTGATTTCTTCGTTGAAGCGGCCTGACTTCTGCGCCGCCTCGGCATTGTTCTGGGAACGGCAGGCCAGGGTGTCCTGCTCCTCGCGGGTCAAGCCCCACTTTTTGGCCACGTTCTCAGCGGTATTGCCCATGTGGTAGCCGTTGGGGTGGAAGCCATCCCACAGGGCGTCGCGCAGCATGGTGTCGAGCATCTCTGCCGTACCCATCTTGACGCCGTTGCGAAGGTGGATGACGTGCGGGGCCATGCTCATGCTTTCCTGGCCGCCAGCGATAACGATGTCGGTATCGCCTGCAAGAATCGACTGGAAGCCCAGCGCCACCGAACGCAGGCCGGAGCCGCACAGCTGGTTGATGCCAAAGGCCGTAGATTCAATGGGAAGGCCGGCGTTGATCGCGGCGATGCGAGCCGGATTCTGGCCGCAATTGGCAGTCAGGATCTGGCCGAGAATTACTTCATCGACCTCTTTGGCCTCGAGTCTAGCGCGCTTAAGGACTTCGCGGATCACGATTTCGCCCAAAAGATAGGATGGTACCGAGCTTAACGCACCGTTAAAGCTTCCAACCGGGGTTCGCGTCGCGGCGACAATAACGACATCAGTCATAGGGAACGCTCCTCGAAAAACTTGTCTCGTTTGTTGGCACGATAATTAGATAGTGGCACACCTTAGGGGGCAAGCCAGCGGGGTGCAAGCTTTGCTGTGGGTATCAGTGGCCGCCGTTGGCCAGCAGCCAGTCGGCAAGAGGGTGCCATACTTGATTACGGGCTCCGGCACTCACCACCATTCCGATGTGACCAAGCGGCGGTGTCATGATCTCGGTGCCGGGAATCAGCCGGGCCAGGGCCAGCGCAGAGGCTGGCGGCACGATGCGGTCATTACCGGGAACGAGAGCCAGAGTTGGTAGCCGCAGGGCCTGGGGCTCGACCGGCAGCCCGGCTACCAGCCAATTGCCGCAAGCGGGGTCGTTGCGGCCGTACCAGCCGGCAAGACAGTCGCGGGCCACTGCCGCCACCAGCGGGATGCCGTCGTTAAGCCAGTCCTCCAACGCCACGAAGTTCTCCGCCTGGGGTGATGTCCCCTCTAGCCTGCCGAATTGGCTGAATTTGCGCAGCGCCATAAGCGGGTCGACCTGTGCGAACATGGCTTGGAGTGCATCCACCGGTAATTCGCCCCAAAGATCCAGTGCCGGCCCGAAAAGCGCGGTGAACTGCATGGCTAGCCGTGCTGTAGCTCGGTCCTCGCCCGCGAAATCCCAAGGGGTAGCTGCGAGGCAAAGCGCGTCAATGTCGCGGGGCCGCCGCAGCGCCAGCGCCGCAGCCAGCAAACCGCCCATGCAGTAACCGACCGCTGCCACCGGTCTTCCGGTAAGCGCAATCGCCGAGTCCAGCGCCCGGTCGAGTCGCCCAGCAATATAGTCGGTCAGGGTGTAACGCCGTTCAAGGTCCCCCGGTACCCCCCAGTCGATCATCAAGGGGCGGATGCCCTGCCTTGCCAACCAGCGCAACATGCTGCGGGTCGGCGAAAGGTCAAGGATATAGGCGCGGTTGACCAAAGACGGCACAAACAACACCGGCCTTCCGTCCAAGGCTGCACCATTGGTGTGGCCAAAGTCGAGCAAACGACTGCCGCCTTCGCTCCACACTGTCGGCGGGTCTTCAAGAGTTCGGCGATAGGGATGGTGACGGTAGCGTTCGACTCCAGTAAAAAATCGACCCAGGCGGCGCCTCATTTCGCGGTCAACTGCGCTCGCCATGCTGTCGTTGAGGCCCGGGTTACTTGTCTTTAGGTTACGTTCCGCCTCAAGTACTTGGGCGGCGAGAGCGGAAGCGCGGTCGCGCAGCTCCGGCTTCCAAAGAAGCGAGGCGTCGTTCAAAAATGGCAAGCCGCCCGGTGAACTCAGCAGTACCGTCATCGCTATGTTGACGTGCAGGGCCAGCGGTCGCGGCCCCTGTCGCGGCAGCCCTGTCATCCCCCAACCCAACCAGGCCATTCTGCGTCGGCTTTGGCGGAACCCATGAAGTCTCCTGTGTCGGCGAAGTCGGCTCGGCTGCCGAAGTCGGCCTCATATCCCAACCAGCACCAGTTCCGCCAGCCATGCTAGCGAATGGGGAATACATAGCGGCCCCTTGCGCCAGGATCCGAAACCAACGTGTCACGTTCTCAGCGGTTACCGGATCGACCGCTACCGCAGCCCATTGGTCTTGCCACAGCTCCATGTAGCGGCGGGCCAGCACCTCTAGAGTCGGAATATCCGTGTCGTTCAAATCGGCCATTCGGTTAGTGTATGGTATATGGCGGTCGCTTGATAGTCTACCGTAGCGCCGATGGTACCGCATTGCGAAAGATGCGTTGCGGAATCATCTCGCACCCCCTTGCAACGGACCGGTTGGATCGCGTACTTCTAATGGGTGGGAAGAGCCTCCGTGCCGCGCCGGCCCTGCCCGTGTCAACCGATCGAAAGCCCTTTCCGATGGCCGCAAAAGAAGCTCACTCGACATCCCCGATAACTATCAAAAAGTATGCTAATCGGCGGCTTTACAACACGGCCACGAGCAGTTATGTAACCCTTGATCATTTGTGCAAGATGGTCAAGGATGGTGCCGATTTCGTCGTCTATGACGCTAAGACCAGTGAAGATATCACTCGCGCTGTGCTCACTCAGATTATTGTCGAGGAGGAGGGCAAGGGCCAGAATATGCTGCCGATCAGCTTTCTACGCCAATTGATCGGGCTCTATGGTGACAGCATGCAGTGGATGGTTCCGAGCTATCTCGACTATAGTATGCAGGCATTTGCCCGTAACCATGAACAGATGCGTGATTATTTCCAGAACGCGGTCGGTGGGGCATTCCCCTTCACCGGTTTTGACGAGATGAGCAAGCATAATCTCACACTGTTCGAACGGGCGATGCGCATGTTCACGCCGTTTGGCGGAACTGATTTCGCTCAAATGCTCCGTCCTCTCGAGTCGGCTAAGCCTGCGGAATCAGAAAACCCGCTGGAGGAATTGCAGCGCCGCGTCGATGAACTCCAGCAACAACTGCTCGCGCTGTCCAAAAATCACACATGATGAGAAGTTGTCTGGCAGGATGAGAGGGGGGCTGGCCCCCCTCCCTTGTAGTTAGATACTGAATTCTTCGACGATATGCGCGAGATTGGTTTTGGTGTCGGCTAGTGGCGCTACGGCAGGCGCGTAGGGTTTGCGATCGCCGATGTAAAGGGCTCCCGTGGTCAAGCCATCGTCGTCGGCAAGGCGGCGAGACGCCTCGTGGAAGTCCGGGGTTGCGGCTAGACCGCTGGGATGGGTCTGGCTTTTCCACTCGCGCTGTTCCGGGCGAAAGGTTACGCAAGGGCTCAGCACATGAACGAACGAGAAGCCGGGATGCCTGATGCCTTGAACGATAAGCTTTGTCAGGCCGTTGAGATCGCCCGAGAAACCGCGTGCTACGTAGTTCGCTCCAGACTGCAAGGCCACACCGAGCGGCCGGAATGAACTGATGCCGGTTCCGCCCGGTTGCAGGTCGCTGTCCCAGTCGGGCGCGGTGGTCGGCGAGGGCTGGCCCTTGGTCATGCCGTAGACTTCATTATCCATGACGATATAGGTCAGATTGACGTTGCGGCGACAGGCGTGAATGAAATGATTGCCGCCAATCGAGAAGCCGTCACCATCGCCGCCGGCCGCGATCACCGTCAAATCGGGCCGGGCCAGCTTAAGGCCGATTGCCAGCGGTAGCGCCCGGCCGTGCAGTCCGTGAAAGCCATAGCAGTTAGTGTAGGCCGGAATTCGTGACGAACAGCCGATGCCGGAAGATATTACCACCTGGGCGGGATCGAGCTGTAGTTCGGCCAGCGCCCGGTTGAGCGCCGCGTGGACACCGAAGTGACCGCAGCCAGGGCACCAGATCGGGGTTAGGTCCGACTTGTAATGCTTGGCTTCGCGTTTGGGTTCGGGGGTGCATCCGTCCATAATTCAGCTCCAGCGGCTAAGGGCATCGCAGACTTCCGCCGGTCGAATGGCCAGCGGACCGGGGTGGCGCAGGCTCGTCGGCGGCACCGGCAGGTCATAATGAGCCCTGAGGTAGCCAAGGAACTGGCCGGAGTGGCTTTGTTCGACTACTAGCAACTTCTTGATGCCATTTAGCGCCCTGGCAAGGTGCTCGGGCCGGGCCGGGGAAAGCAGCCGCATTGCAACTAGCCGGGTCTTGACCCCGTTGGCCCGGGCTCGCGCCAGTGCTTCGCGCACAGGTGCCGTGGTCGAGCCCCAAGTGATGACGCCAATTTCAGCGTCGTCCTCACCCTCTATCTCGGCCCAGATAGCGCCATAATCAAAGTTCGCCAGCTTGTTATTGCGCTTGTCGAGTTGGGCATGGTGGTCGTTTGCCTGTGAGGAAGGCGTTCCGCGTTCGTTATGCTCCAACCCATCGGCGGTATATTGGCCGCCCGGTGTGCCCGGAATGGCCATCGGCGATACGCTCGAAGCGGTCAAAGCATAGCGTTTGTAAATGCCGGCCTGGGGATCCACTGGCTTCAGTCGGATGGTACCGAAGTCAACCTCCTTTGGCGTCGGAAGCACCGCCTTGGCTTGGCCTAGGAACTGGTCGGACAGCACAAATGACACGGTCTGGAGCGTTTCTGCGAGGTGTACCGCCCATTGCGTGGTTAGCACACAGTCGTCAACCGATAGCGGCGCCACCACCACATGGGGCGCCTCGCCATGCAGGCCATAGAGCGCGACATTGAGGTCGGTTTGCTCTGACTTGGTGGGAATTCCGGTTGAAGGGCCACCGCGCATAACATTGAACACCACGAGTGGTACTTCGGCCGCAACCGCCAAGCCAATCGACTCAAGCTTGAGCGCAAGTCCCGGACCTGAGGTGGTGGTCAACGACGGCACACCGCCATAGGAGGCTCCGATGGCCATCTGCACGGCGGCAATCTCGTCCTCGGCTTGACAGAGTACGCCGCCGATACCGGGAAAGCGCGGGGCCATCCATTCCAACAAATCGGTGGCCGGGGTGATCGGATAGAGCGCTGCGAACCGGATGCCGCCCCGCAATGCGCCCAGGCCGGCCGCCTGATTGCCGGTTATCATCCAGCGCGCGACCTTAGCTTCGACGGCAGACCGACTAGTTTCGGCCAGCCTCAGCGCGACGGCCGCGCCGTGAGCCGATGCTAATTGTATCCCTATATCAAAGCCGGCACGGACTGCTTGACTTGTGTTCTCCAGACTTACGCCCTTTGTGGCCAGTGTCGCAGCAACTGTCTCAATCATCGCAGACTCGGGAAGCCCCACCAAGGCGGCGGCGGTGCCAAGCGCTATGATATTGGGTCGAGCGCCATTAATATCCTTGGCCAGGGAGGCAAAGGGGGCCGTCAGGCAGAGAGCGCCGCTCGCCCCGATTTGGCCCGGAACTTCCCCGGCGTTTTCATCGGCCAAAACTAGGCTGTGGGCGGTTAAAGGTATTTCGGCGACGAAGCGTTCGACGTTGCGCCAATCAAGGGCGATCAACAGGTCAAAGGCGTCGCCGTGACCGGATACGGGTCGTCGGGACAGCCTTACCAGCGCCGCCGCCTCGCCACCGCGAATTTGCGGGCCGACCGTTCGCGTCATTAATCCGTACCAACCGGCCTTGCCAGCGGCTTCCAACAGCAGCGAGCCGGAAGTAATAGCGCCCGCACCGCCGCTGCCGGTAATGGCAATCGAAACCGTATCGAACGCCGGGGTCAACTGTTTCATTCTGGGTTCCTCTGAAGGTAGCATCCCGTTCCCCTGGCTTACCGAATACGGCTCCAAGTTACAACCGCCGTGCCTAAGGTCCAAGATGTGGGGCTGGGTGCTCAGGGCGTCTGTGGCTGCGGTATGACGGGTGCCGGAACAATAATTACCTGGGGCGCCTGCTGCCTCGTCACAGTAATGACGTTGGCAATGGCGCCGACCTGCGCCGCAACCGCAGCCTGGAACACCGCCCGTTCATCACGCATCGCGGCCTGAGTTGCCAAACGTTCCTCACGCATCGCTGCTTGAGTTGCTGCTCGATCATCCCGCATTTCGGTGCGAAGCGCCATAAAGTCAGCCCGAGTCGCTGCGCGATCGTCCCGCATTTCGGCGCGAATCGCAGCGAAGCCAGCGATCATTTCAGTACGTAATGAGAGGATTTGAGTTTCAAGTAATACGAGAATGCCAATGATAACAGGCGTAACAATGCCGAGCACGGCAAACATCATTGGTCGCACTACCTTGAGCGACTCATACGCACCCTCTATTTTGGCCAGACGCTGTTCCATACCCGAAGAATGGGGCGGACCGCCGCCGCCGTCAAGCCCGGATAGGGACGCTGGAAGGGGCTTATTTTTAGCCGGTATCATCTCCGCATCGCCTTGAAAATGGTCAATCAAGCTGTTCCAACATGGGATTAAATGGGGCGAAAACATTCTGTTGGTGAAACGGAATTACCCCTCCCCCGGCGCAACCGGGGAAGGGGAGTGGTTTAGGGGAGCTTGTTACGCCTTCTTGGTTAGGTCTTCACCGGTGGCCTGATCGACCTGTTTCATCGACAGCTTGACCTTGCCGCGATCGTCGAAGCCGAGCACCTTGACCTTGACCGCATCGCCGGGGGAGACCACGTCGGAGGCCTTGCCCACCCGACTTTGGGCCAGTTCGGAGATGTGGACCAAGCCGTCACGGCTGCCGAGAAAGTTGACGAAGGCACCGAAATCGACAACCTTTACAACTTTGCCGTCATAGACCACGCCCAATTCCGGCTCGGCGACGATGCCCCTGATCCAGTTGATCGCAGCTTGGGCCGCCTTGCTGTCTACCGCCGCGACCTTAATCGTGCCGTCGTCGTCGATATCCACCTTAGCACCTGTGGTTTCGCAGATTTCGCGAATGATCTTGCCACCCGAGCCGATCACGTCGCGAATTTTCTCCTTGGGGATGGTCATCACGGTAATGCGCGGGGCGTTCTGGTTAACCTCATCACGCGCGCCGCCGATGGCACGGGCCATCTCGCCGAGAATGTGGAGCCGTCCCTCCTGGGCCTGAGCCAGTGCGACCTTCATGATTTCCTCGGTGATCGAGGTAATCTTGATGTCCATCTGCAGCGCCGTCACGCCCGCCTCGGTACCGGCAACCTTGAAGTCCATGTCGCCGAGATGATCCTCGTCGCCGAGAATGTCGGTGAGCACGGCGTAGCCGCGATCTTCCTTGATCAGCCCCATGGCGATGCCAGCAACCGGACGCTGCATCGGCACGCCGCCATCCATCAGCGCAAGCGAAGCGCCGCATACCGTAGCCATTGACGACGAGCCATTGGATTCGGTGATTTCAGACACGATGCGGACGGTGTAGGGAAAGGCCTCCTTGGTTGGCATCATCGGCCGCACCGCGCGCCATGCCAGCTTGCCATGGCCGATTTCGCGGCGGCCTGGACCGCCCATCCGCCCAACCTCTCCTACCGAGTAAGGAGGAAAGTTGTAGTGAAGCATAAAGTGCTCGCGGTACTCATTGGCAAGTGAGTCGATGATCTGCTCGTCCTGGCTAGTGCCAAGTGTTGCCACCACGAGTGCTTGTGTCTCGCCGCGAGTGAACAGGGCCGAGCCATGGGCGCGCGGCAAAACGCCTACCTCAGCGGAGATCGGACGCACGGTCCGTGTGTCGCGGCCGTCAATGCGGCGGCCGGTGTCGATTACCGCGCTACGCAGAACGTCGCTTTCCATTTTCTTGAAACAGGAGCCGATCGCCTCGGGGGCGAACGCTTCGGTGCTCAGATTCTCAACCACCCGTGCCTTGATGGCACCCAGCTTTTCGTGGCGGACCTGCTTGTCCCTTTCAGTGTAGGCGACACATACATCATTGCCGACCATCTCACGCATGCGAGCCAGCAGCGCGTTGCGGTCGTAGCCGGGAACCGGAACCGCCCAAGGCTCCTTGGCTGCCAGTTCGGCCAGTTCAATGATGGCTTGGATGACGGGCTGAAAGCTGCGGTGACCAAACATCACAGCGCCGAGCATCACATCTTCCGACAGTTCCTTGGCCTGAGATTCAACCATCAGCACGCCTTGGGCGGTGCCTGCGACCACGAGATCAAGGTCGCTACTTTCAACCTGATCAGTGGTTGGGTTCAGAATGTATTCGCCGTTCTTATAGCCGATTCGGGCGGCACCAACCGGCCCCAAAAAAGGAATGCCGGAGATGGTCAGCGCCGCCGAAGTTCCAACCAAGGCGACGACATCAGGATCGTTCTCAAGATCATGACTGAGCACGGTGCAGATGACTTGAGTTTCGTTGCGAAAGCCGGAGGCAAACAATGGCCTGATTGGTCGGTCGATTAGACGACTGACCAGCGTTTCCTTTTCGGTCGGCCTGCCCTCGCGCTTAAAGAAACCTCCTGGAATCTTGCCAGCGGCGAAAGTCTTTTCTTGATAATTGACAGTCAGCGGGAAAAAATCGATCCCCGGACGAACAGTGCGCTGCGCCACCACGGTGCAAAGCACAACTGTATCACCATAGGTAACCAACACCGCGCCATCAGCTTGGCGCGCGATCTTGCCGGTCTCGAGGGTCAGCTTGCGGCCACCCCATATTACTTCTTTACGATATACCGTGAACATGTCCCATTCTTCCTTCCATCCGACACCCGGTCACCCCGGATTGGGTGCATCGGGCTGAGGTCCTGCCGGCGTCGTCAACCTCATGCAAAACCGCACTATTTAACAAAATGAGTATAAATCTTATCAACTAATGTAATCACTCCGATTGTTAAACCGGATATGGAAACCCAGAACAAAAATCTTTTTGATTTTGACTCATAGGCGGACTTTTTCCTCGCAAGAATTAAAATATTCTCCCCATAAAGTAACGTTTTATATTTATTCAAAATAACCGGAAATTGATTTTTAACAATGTCGACATAGGTTTCCATCCTCAGATGACGCTCGCGGCGAGAATCCGCAATTAAATCAGCTATTTCATCCAAAGCGATACACATGGGGATGTATTCTGGACAATGACTAACAACCTCATCCATGCCAAATTTATCTGCCAAAAGCTTAGTATGGTTTTTTAAATATAGTACCGACGCATCAACGGCGTCGTGTTGTGCCCTGACGCAGAACTGTTCAGCTTCTATCGCAAATGAGTTTATTTGTTCGTCCGTGCTTCGGGCCTGGTCCAGTGATTTCCCGCCTGCAACCAAAATAGCATCGACCAAGCGTCGCCCGGCATATCGTAATTCGTTGATCGACGGCAGAACAACCTCGCCCCGGATTGTTTCAGCACTTTTTATAACGAATTCGGCCCCGTCCCAATGAGCTGCCACTCTTTGGAGGATTATGAGGTGTTCTTCGGTGATCATATCCGAGCCTCGGGCAAACCTGGGCTCAGCCGGACACTGCTCCTCGAACCCCCCATGATCATGTCGCAGGCTTCGAGTGCCGCCAATTCACAAGGCTAGCCCGCTCCCGTTCTAAATCCTCAGCCGTGACAACAAAGCCGAACTGCATCGCGACGCTTCCACGGGAAAAGCGGGCTGCGACACCACGAGCGAGTGTAGTTTTTTGGTCTTCATAGTCTTTGCTTGAAAAGGTATCCTTCCGCAGCGCGGCTTGGAACACCTCTTTGATCGTGCTGTAAAGGCTGGCCATGACGCCCTATCCTCATTCTTTCTTGTATCTCTACATGTAACAGGATGTAACCGGATGCAAC
>JBAXKX010000083.1:0-10592 GCA_037135115.1 Rhodospirillaceae bacterium | reverse complement strand
AAAGGGGGCCGGGGTAAGGTGGGGAAAATGCCCGCTGCGCCCGATACTTTAACTCTAATGTTCCGGTGTTAAGTCGGAATTAATAACTTGAGGTTGAAGCTCGGGTTGACGCTGGCAGTCGGCTGGCTCAGCCCGAGGAGAGGCCAAAATGGCCTGTTTCGCAGATCCCGGCAAACGCATCCGCACCGCAAAGACTTGCATCCTCCAAGAACCCCGATTCGTTCTTAGCCGCGATTGCGACGAAGAGCCGCACTATCACGGCGTCCACTTCCACAGCGAACCGGAACATCGGGCTATGATCTGTTGTTATCCGCCCTGCCACGACATCGAGCAAGAGCGCCGGAACCTTTTCGCCTGACGGCACTGGTAAGTGCGACGTATTGTCGCAGGTACATTTTGCTGCTGTACTGTGGCTTGGAATCAGGCAAGTTCTCGCACGTTTGGTATGTTTACGTAGATGTTAGCTCTGGCCCTGAATTTGCGACCACGAGGAATTGTAAAGCATGAAAGTCGCCATACCCAAAGAACGGCGCGCGAATGAACGGCGCGTGGCGGCCTCGCCGGAGACCGTCAGAAAGATCAAGGCACTTGGCCTGGATGTTGCGGTTGAGAGTGGGGCCGGTGCTGGTGCATCCTATCCGGACCAACTATATGCCGACGCCGGAGCGACCATTGTCGCCGACCCCGCCGCCCTGCTCGGTGATGCCGATATCGTTCTTAAGGTTCAGCGCCCGCTGACCAAGGGCGAGGGCAAGGTCGATGAACTTGCTATGCTCAAGTCCGGGGCATTGCTGGTCGGCATCCTGTCGCCGCATGGTGCGCCGGAAAGCGTCAAGGCCTATGCTGATGCCGGCCTGGTCGCCGTCGCCATGGAGTTCATGCCGCGAATCACCCGTGCCCAGTCGATGGACGTGCTGTCGAGCCAATCCAATCTGGCCGGTTATCGTGCCGTGGTCGACGCTGCACACGAGTTCGGCCGGGCCTTCCCGATGATGATGACTGCCGCTGGCACGGTACCGCCGGCTCGTTGTTTGGTCATGGGCGTCGGTGTCGCTGGTCTTCAGGCTATAGCCACCGCCAAGCGTCTGGGTGCCGTCGTCAGCGCGACCGACGTCCGCCCGGCGGTCAAGGAGCAGGTCAAGAGCCTGGGTGCAACCTTCGTCGCGGTTGAGGACGAGGAGTTCAAACAGGCCGAGACCTCAGGCGGTTACGCCAAAGAGATGAGCCCGGAATATCGCGCCAAGCAAGCGACCCTGATCGCCGAGACCATCAAAAAGCAGGACATCATCATCACCACCGCCCTGATCCCAGGCCGAAAGGCCCCGATCCTGGTTTCTGCTGAGATGGTTGCCTCGATGAAGCCGGGTTCGGTCATCATTGATCTTGCGGTCGAGCAGGGCGGTAACGTCGATGGTGCCAAGATGGGCAAAATCGTGACTACCGAAAACGGTGTCAAGATTGTCGGCCACCTCAACGTGCCGAGTCGGATCGCGGTAGACGCATCGGCCCTATACGCCCGCAACCTGTTGACCTTCATGCAGATGGTGGTCGACGCCAAGACCGGGCAGCTTGCGATCAACTGGGACGACGAAATCATTAAGGGCACGGCGCTGACCCGGGACGGCCGGATCATTCACCCCGCCTTTGCCCCGACCACCCCGCCGGCCGGCACCTGACGGAGACTAACATCATGGATATTTCCCAACTGGCCACCCGCCTTGCTGACTTGCAGGCTGGACTTGCGGCTCTTGAGGCAAAGACGGCGGCGTTGGCCGGAACCGTTACAGAGGCGACCGGCGCGGCGGGAGCGTCGTTGCCTTCTCACGGTTCATTTTTCCTCACCGGCCTCACCGTGTTTGTACTGGCGGTGTTCGTCGGCTACCATGTAGTGTGGCGGGTAACCCCGGCCCTGCACTCGCCCTTGATGGCCGTGACTAATGCCATCTCGTCGGTGATCATTGTTGGCGCGCTGATCGCCGCTGGTCCGCCACACTTCGACGCTTCCCAGATCCTGGGTTTCGTCGCCGTGATTTTGGCTTCGATCAACATCTTCGGCGGCTTCCTCGTCACACAGCGTATGTTGGCGATGTACAAGAAAAAAGTGAAGTAGACAGAGGAGCCCATCCGCATGGAAACGATTTCCACCCTGGCCTATCTGGCCGCCTCGGTCTGCTTCATCTTGGCACTCCGTGGCTTGTCCTCGCCTGAAAGTTCTCGCGAGGGAAACATCTACGGCATTGTCGGCATGGCAATCGCCGTTGTTACCACCATGGCCCAGCCGATTGTGGCCTCGTACTTGCTAATCGTCCTCGGCGTCGCCATCGGCGGCTCCATCGGTGCTTACATTGCAAAACGTATCCCGATGACCTCGTTGCCTGAACTGGTTGCCGCCTTCCATAGCTTGGTTGGCTTGGCGGCGGTTTGCGTGGCGGCGGCGGCTTTCCTGTCGCCTGAGTCCTACGGCATCGGCACCCCTCACCATATTCATGTCGGCAGTCTGATTGAGATGAGTCTGGGAACCGCGATCGGTGCCATCACCTTTACCGGCTCAATCGTTGCCTTCGCCAAGCTTCAGGGACTTGTCACAGGTAATCCGATGGTGTTTCCGTTTCAGCACCATTTGAATGCCACACTTGGTGTCCTCGCCTTCGTTCTGATCTTCGTTCTGTGCCTTACCAACGCTTCTTGGGCTTTCTGGGCTATCATCGCGGTATCTCTTGCGCTCGGCTTCCTGCTGATCCTGCCGATTGGCGGTGCCGATATGCCGGTTGTTATCTCAATGCTAAACAGCTACTCGGGCTGGGCGGCATGTGGTATCGGCTTTACCCTGCAAAATAACCTGCTGATCATCACCGGCGCGTTGGTCGGATCGTCAGGTGCCATCCTGTCCTATATCATGTGCAAGGGCATGAATCGCTCGATCGTCAACGTCATTCTTGGCGGCTTTGGCGGCGAAGTGGCGGCGGCAGCCAGCGGGCCCGGCGGTGATCGAACCGTCAAGAGGGGGTCTGCCGACGATGCCGCCTTCATCATGAAGAATGCCGCCCGGCTGGTCGTGGTGCCCGGCTATGGCATGGCGGTAGCACAGGCCCAGCATGCCCTGCGCGAGATGGCTGACCTGCTCAAGAAGGAAGGCGTTGACATTAAATACGCCATTCATCCTGTCGCTGGTCGGATGCCCGGTCATATGAACGTTCTACTGGCGGAAGCCAACGTACCCTATGACGAGGTTTTCGAGCTTGAAGATATCAACCGCGATTTTGCACAAACCGATGTTGTCTATGTCATCGGGGCCAACGATGTGACCAACCCGGCGGCCAAGACCGACCCGACCTCGGCAATCTACGGTATGCCCATCCTCGAGGTGGAGCGGGCCAAGACAGTTTTGTTTGTTAAGCGCTCGCTGGCATCCGGCTATGCTGGCGTCGATAACGAGTTGTTCTTCCGACCCAACACCATGATGCTGTTCGGTGACGCTAAGAAGATCACTGAGCAGATTGTCAAGGCGCTGGGATCTGGCCACTAAGCCGATAAACTTGATTTAGTACCGACAACCGACGGTGGCCATATTTAGCGCCACCGTCGGAACCGTGTCTGCTAATGGTCGGTCTAATCGCTTATATCGCCGGCTAGCATTTGATTATGACTTTGTTTATGACATTTCATTCTGGACTCTTTATGACGGCCTAGCTCGACTTCCTCCGCTCGAGTGGGTAAGATCGGGCCATGGACGAAGAAACACCACGCAAACGCCCGTCTCCTTCGCATGACGCCCTGGACATTCTGCGCCGGGTTGAGCCTGCGCTAATGCGCTTGGCCCTAGACGTCGAGTCGCTGCGACAAGATACCGTCGCCATGGCAGTCGTAGCTAGCGTTGATGGTGCCGGGGCAGATGATAGCGCAGATGCTGGGGCAGAAAGCAGGCTCAAAGACGTTAGCCATGTTGGGGGGGGCGGCCCTGTCCAGCGCCTTGACTACGACATTGATCACCTGACCGAAGGAATGGAACGGCTGCGACACACACTTGATTTGATGCGCGAGTGTGATGAGCGTTTCGGTGATAGCCTGGAGCGTCTGCACAGCAGCCAAGCAGTGGTGCTAGAGCGGTTGGACCGCCTGCGTGACGATCTTAACGGCCATGGTATGGGATTTCGCGCCGCCCGCGAGGGCTTGGCCTGTGACCGCGAACGCTCGCACCAGCTGAATAAACGCCTTGCCGAATACGAGGAGTTGCTTCTGGATGGCCAGAAAATGCTTGGCGGTGCTGTTGCCCAACTCGATGAGCGGCTGCGTCATCAGGACCGTGAGTTGCAGGACATCCGTCGTGGACTAAAATTCTTGCCGGTGCTGTGGATTTTGGCGGCGCTGATCTTTGCTGCGGTAGGGGCGATGTCGGTACTGATGTTCGGACGCCTTGGGTGAGGTCGCAGCCTGGGCCCAATAATCTTTCGCTAGCGGGGGGGCAACCGCCCTTAGTAGCTTCACAAGCGCTTGGGTCTGTGTATAGTGGCTCGAATTGCTTGGGAGATCGTCGATGGCGCGTGACATCATGTTCCGCGAGGCTCTGACCTTCGACGACGTGCTGCTTGAACCGGCGGCGTCGTCCGTGCTGCCGAACGAGGCCGACACAAGGACTAGGTTGACACGCTGCATAGAGCTGGGCGTCCCGTTGATTTCGGCGGCCATGGACACTGTAACCGAAAGCGCGCTGGCTATTGCCATGGCTCAGGCCGGTGGCATTGGCGTCATTCACCGCAACATGGACATTGAACGTCAAGCCGACGAGGTCCGCCGGGTCAAGCGTTTTGAGTCAGGGATGGTGGTCAACCCGATTACTATAGCGCCCGATGCCACGCTAGCCGATGCGCTTAAGTTAATGTCTGACTATCGCATTTCGGGTATTCCGGTGGTCGAGCGGACGACAAAGCGTAAGCGCGTCGGGCGGCTGGTCGGCATATTGACTAACCGCGACGTTCGTTTCGCCACCGATCGCAACCAGCCGGTTAACGAGCTGATGACCAGGGACAAGCTCATCACCGTGCGCGAAGGTGTGGAGAGCGAAGAGGCGCAGCGCCTCCTACACCAGCACCGGATCGAAAAGCTTCTGGTGGTTGACGATGACTACCACTGTATCGGACTGATTACGGTTAAGGACATCGAAAAAGCACATCGCTTCCCTACCGCCTGCAAGGACGAGAAGGGCCGTCTTCGCGTCGCTGCCGCTACCGGTACTGGGACAGATGGATTGGCCCGGGCCGAGGCGCTGTTCGAGGCTGAGGTCGACGTCTTGGTTGTCGATACCGCCCACGGTCATTCGCAAAAGGTGATTGATACGGTGCGGACGGTGCGAAAGATGGCCAACTGCACCCAGATAATCGCCGGTAACGTGGCCACCGCCGAGGCCGCCCGCGCATTAATCGAGGCCGGCGTCGACGGGGTCAAGGTCGGCATCGGACCCGGCTCGATCTGTACCACCCGGATCGTGGCTGGGGTTGGCGTGCCTCAGCTCACCGCAATTATGGACGTGGCCGAGGCCTGTCGCGGCACCGGCGTCTCGGTCATCGCCGATGGCGGCATCAAGTTTTCCGGCGATTTAGCCAAGGCGATCGCCGCCGGGGCCGATTGCGCCATGATTGGCGGCTTGTTTGCGGGCACCGATGAGAGCCCCGGCGAGGTAATCTTGTTTCAGGGACGTTCCTATAAATCATACCGCGGCATGGGCTCGGTGGGAGCTATGGCTCGTGGCTCGGCCGATCGGTACTTCCAGGCCGAGGTTGCCATGCAAAAACTTGTCCCCGAGGGCGTAGAGGGCCGGGTTCCCTATAAAGGGCCGGTCGGCGGGGTAATTCATCAACTGGTCGGCGGCTTGCGCGCCGCTATGGGATATACAGGTTGCGCCAACATCGCCGAGATGGGCAGAAGCTGCCGCTTTGTTCGCATCACCAATGCCGGCTTGCGCGAAAGCCATGTCCATGATATCCAAATCACCAATGAGTCGCCTAACTATCGTCTGGAACTGTGAGGATGGTCCCTTCAGCGACCTATGCTTTTGTTGAACAGGCGTTCCGCAGCGTCGGGGCCAGCTAACAGTTCTATCAAACGAATTGTGCTTATTACCGGCGGTGCGCGGTTCTCTAGTTCCTGGCAGATCACCGATACCTGGAAATCGACTTCCCGGCCTATGCCCAACTCTTTGGCCATGACGGCGCAGTAGTGCAGAGCCAAGGCCATCGATTCGGCCGCCTCTTGGCGGTCGATGTTGCCGGCTAGCGTGGCGTGGCTGTCCTGTTCGTGGCTGTCCTGTTCGTGGTTAATCAGTTTGAACAGCGATTGGTCGGCTTGGACAACTATTGTGTCAAGAATGAAACTGCGTATTTCGATCCTTGCCTCGTGAACGCTGGCCATCGCCGACTTCAGCGACGCCTCGCCGCATATTTCCTGCATGCCCATCGACACGAAAGTTGGGCGCAGCGAGTTGTAACCTTCAAGCAGGCGCCTTGCCATGGTGGTTGCGATTATCGGGTCGGCGGACTGACCGCGAAAACTGCGAAGATTAGCTGTCTGACGCAGCAAATTCTCAGTAATTCGGGTAGCTAGGTCGCCGATTAATCTCCCCCGCTCTTGGTCGCTGCCGGGAAAGCTTCCAGCGGACAGTAGGTCGAGTAATTGGCCAGGGTTAATCATGCGGGCAGCCAGTACCTGTAGGAAGTTTCTGGTAAGATCCGGGCTGCCGAGGCGAAGTTTGCATAGTGCGGCTTTAATGGTTTCGATGTGATACACTTGCAACTTGTCGATTGGCTTCACTGGCAGACTGGCCCTAGCCGTCATGACTTCGGTGCCGATTTCAAATATCCCGGCGAAGGTGGCGATCTGGCGTTGCACATCAGGATCGTCGCCAAACATTTGTTTCGCCGCATTGCGGTCGCTGTCGGCAAGAGCCAGCGCTTTATGCAACGCCTCTGCCGCCGTTGGCCACAATCGACTGCCGAGTTCTATCTGCGCCTGTTCGCCGACCCACTCGATTTCACGCGCCTCACGCATCAAATCGTTGAACACGTTGCGGTCAAATTGTTGCTTGATTGCGTTCCAGCAAGTCGGAATGCTCCGCCGGCACAGCCGCCCGATATCACGCCGGTACAACTCCGGTGAGTCGAGCATATCCTCAACCGGAAGAAGCAGTAGGCGCTGGAGGGTCATTCGTCGCGGTGGCCGCAACGTAGACATACGCGGCCGGAAGGTTTCAAGCAGTTTCTGCGGACGTTCCTCGATCGGCAGCATTTCAATCATGGCCAACAATTGCCGAAGTTTGTCGTCAGGCAGCTTACTGCAGTGAGTTGTCATATTCTGCCAATTGAACGAGGCCGCCATCTGTCCCCCCGCCCGCGTTCCTCGCGGCTACGATGATGTTGCCGAACTCGGCACTGGACATCTTTCGCCACAATAGCTTGTTATCCGAACTTACGCAAGCATTTTCTTAGCAAAACGATTTAGCGCACTATGAATAATGGTTTTTTTAGGAACAAGGGTTTTTTTGCAACATAAGGTGGGTGCTATTTGGTATCCACCACTCTCCTGATGTCCTGGATGCGTAGCCAGCCAGGCGAACCCACGGGGAGTAGGTGTTCAGCGCGGACGCATTGCCCCCTGGCCATGGAGCGATCGCCGCGAGCCAACGCCTCTTCGGCCAGCGCATAGGCAACCATGCCGTCGTTGTTCTTGCGGCCCCATCCGGTGGCGACCAGCCGCCACAAATGGGCGACACCCCTTTCCTTGGCGGTGGCGACTTGCAGATGCTTGAGGGCCTCCTCGATGAACTGCGGATTGTTGGTCTCGAGTAGAGCCTGCGCCAGGGCGCCGCGTAGTAACCCGGATTCGGGCAGCAATGCGACCGAACGTCGATAGGGCGCCAGCGAGTCGGTGATGCGCCGGTTTTCGAGCAGTACCTGTCCCTTTAGTTCATAGAAGAAGGGATTGTTCGGCTCACGGTCGATCAGGGCATCAATCATCGGCAGCGCGGTCTTTAGGTCGCCCAGCTGGTACAAGGCGACGGCGCGGGCATAGCGGGCGGCGATTGATGGGTCATCCTGTTGATAGCGGTGCAACGCCAGCGTCGGCCGTATGAAGCCGAGCAGTTTGCCCTTGAGCCGGGCGAATAGTTCAATGGACTCACTGGACATGGGTGCGTCCTTCCAGCGAGAATTTAGCAGGGCGTTATCGGCGATGTCGATACGGTCGCGACTAAGAGGGTGGGTGCGGGTATAGGCGGCCTGACGATCGAGCGGCAGCGACTCCTGCCCGGCCAGCTTTTTCATGAAGTCGCGGAAACCGCGCGGCGTGATGTGAGCCCGGTCGAGAAAGGAGATGGCGGCGGCGTCGGCCGATGCCTCCTGTGCTCGTGAAAAGGCCAGCAGATTGCGCTGCGCCAAGCCTTGGCCGCCGGTAATCACCGCCGCTGCGGCTCCGGCCTTGCCGCTGGCTATGGCCACCCCTGCCCCCACGATCATGGCCAGTATCGCCTCGTAGGACGCTTCCTCCATGGCATCGTGGCCGCGTATAAGATGGCCTCCGGCGATGTGGCCGGTCTCGTGGGCAATCACTCCGATCAGTTGTTCAGGGTTTTCGCACTCGGTCAGTAGGCCTGTGTTGAGGAACAGGTTCATGCCGCCAGCGACAAAGGCGTTGATGGCTTGGTCCTTGACCAGTACGATTTCAACGGCGTCCTCGTCGATCCCGGCGGCATCGAAGATTGGCCGTGCGTAGGTTCGGATGATATATTCAATTTCGGCGTCGCGGATGAACTCCAGTTTTGTTTCACGCCCCTGGGCGCCAGCGGTCGCAGCTGGCAGTAGGGTCAGAACCGGCACCAGAACGGCCACCACCAGCGACCTCATAGTTCCCGCCGCACCTGTACAGGCATCAACCAGCGAGCCCGCCTTGACCAGATCATTCCATAGCCCGCGCACAGCATTGCTCTCCTTAATCGGTCGGGCGCCAAAGTTTGTCCCGGTCGCATCGTTCGTCCCGCATCGCGCCGCTGTCAACACCGCTGATCGATACTCAGCCGATAGCCGCTCAGTCTATGGCTGCGGGGCATTGCTTGCCGTCGCACTGCTGCTCGGTGGCTGTCACCCCGGCGATGCGCCGCCAACCTTCGTCGGTTATGGCGCCGCTGATGATCCCAAGGCGGTCCAGGTCGGACGCGCGACGATGGAAAGCGGCGGCAGCGCCGCCGATACCGTGGTTGCCATGGCGATGACCATGACAGTCACCTTGCCGTCGCGGGTTGGCTTGGCCGGCGGCGGCCTGTGCCTGATCCATGATCCGAAGTCCAAAATGGTGCGAACTCTCGA
Source organism: Rhodospirillaceae bacterium (assembly GCA_037135115.1). Taxonomy (GTDB): domain Bacteria; phylum Pseudomonadota; class Alphaproteobacteria; order Azospirillales; family Azospirillaceae; genus BOG-933. The sequence continues at coordinate 1,242 of JBAXKX010000083.1, read as the reverse complement.
CTTCCTGCCGGTGTCGGTGCAGGCGGGACGGCCGCCGGTGCCTAGCCTGTTACGCGGACTTTATGCTTTGCAGGCGGCCTATGGAAGACAGCACTGGGAGCAGGCAATAGGTGTGCCCGAGTCGCTGTCAGCGGCTGGAACGACGGTGTCGCGGATTCTGGCCGCAGATATCCAGGCCAACGCCGGCCAGCTTGCAGCCGACCCGGCCGTCCGCCGCGTCTTTCTTACCGCCAGTGGTCAGCCTTTGGGCGAAGGTGAAGTCTTGAGCCAACCAGAATTGACGGCGACGCTGCGGACGGTACGCCAGCGAGGTGTCGGCAGCTTCTATAGCTCGACCGTCTCTGGTGCAATCGGGGCAACTGTGGCCCGAGGTCTGGGGATCGACGCCGCAGTGCTTGACGGCTACCATGCGGCATGGCGAGGCACCACCAACATTGAGAATGGCAATGATGTCATTCACTTCCCAGATCGGCTTGATGGCGGCGATGGCGGTTTAATCAGGGCCTGGCGGGCCGCGAGCGAAGCCGATGACGGCGCTTGGTTAGGGGCGATGGTCGGGGCGCTTGGTTCGGGAACGGGAGCTGATGCCGCAGCGGCGCCAGCTGCAACTGTAATCGCGGTTGATGCTAACGAGCAAGCGGTTGCCTGCGTGCTGACGCTTGGCGGTCCGTTCGGTTCCGGCCACATGGTGCCCGGGACCGGAATGCTGGCTGCAGGCAACGGCACCGCGACCGGGCTGGGCGGGCCAGCGCTAGTGATCAACAACTCACAGCACACCACCTTATTTGCCGGGGGAGCCGCCGCTGGCAGTTCTAACGAAGGCAGTCGCAGCGCCGAAGCGTCTCTGTTAACGGTGCTGCACGCAGCGGCTGTGGAGCGAATTCCGGGGCCACGTAGTCTGGCCGGGCCGCGCGCCGCGCCGGCTCTTGATGGTGGGGTGCTGGCCGAACCCGGCGTGTCGGCAGCTCAGCTTGGGCCGGCTGCGTCCCGGATGCGGGTAGTACCAGCGCTCGGTCGGGTTGAAGCGTTGGTCTGTCTCTACAACCGAATCGTTGGCACCAAAAGCTGCGAGGCGGCCAACGATCTGCGTTCGTCGGGGATGTATTTCTCTGTGCTCAAGTGATGAAGGATTTCAGGGGTTAGGGTTTAGGCACCTATGCTCGACTCGGGGCAGCGCGGGATGTTGTCTCCAGTCGGGCTAAGGTAACGGTCGCCTTGGCCTAACCCAACTTCGCCACTTCC
>JBAXKX010000082.1:0-10670 GCA_037135115.1 Rhodospirillaceae bacterium | reverse complement strand
CGGCCGGCTGTCCTGGCTCGGCGAACTAAGTTCGGCTCGTTACGTTGAATTCCGCCGCGATCGTTTCGTCGTCGCTCTTGACCTTGACGAAAACCACCCTGACTTTCGCGTCGTTTACGTCGCACGAGCGGCGACCAAGGGCAACTTCGCCCATCCGGGCGCAGTGGTCAAATCCGAAACCGATTCGATACCGCTGGCCCGAAGTCAGGATGGACGGCTACAAGTTATTGACGAATAAGGTCTGGGTGCCAATTATGCTAGTGTGACGGCTCGGTTACAGACTGCTCATAGGCTGCGACCATTAGCATTGCGACCCGGCCGCCACCGCTGGCCAAGGGCAGGACCAAGCGTTCCCAGGTTTCGACTCGTTTAATACCGAGCCGGCGATTGATATCAAATATATCGAAACCACTGGTATAAAGCCTGGACATCGGGTTGCCCGATTTGACCACGGCGTCATATTCCTCACGTATTGCCGCCGACTGCTCGGGAGGCAGGTCGTCTATGCTGCGTTTAGTCATCTCAACCCCGAAGCGATAGACGAATGCACTACCGTAAAGCCGGTAGCGATAATGCCCGTCCTCGCCAATCTCAATCAGAATCAAGTTTCCCAGCCACGGCTTCAAAACTTCAGGAGGGAAATCGGCACGATCGGGCAAAGCACGATCGCCGCACCTCTCTTGCCAAAGATCATAGAGCCTTGTCAGTCTGGCGTCGGTAGTTTCAGGACGACTCATAAACGCTCCCCCGCAATGCAGTGCATTACCAAACAACCGCCCTAACCCGGCGTTTCGTCACGGCGACGGTGACGGTAACGGTAACGGCGCCAAAAGTTCAGCCGCCTTCATTTCGACCAATTTGACCAAATGCTCGACGATATCGTCATCCTTCAAACGATGAACCTGCTCTCCCTCAAGATAGATTTGGTGGGTATTGTTGCCGCCACCGGTTAAACCGACATTGGTTTCCCGCGCCTCGCCGGGACCGTTGACGACACAGCCGATCACCGATACCGAGATCGGGGCAATAATGTGGGACAAACGCTGTTCCAAGGCATCAACTACCTTGATCACATCAAAATTCTGCCGGGCGCAACTTGGGCAGGAGATTACGGAAACCCCGCGCTGGCGCAGACCCAGCGTCTTCAGCAAATCAAAGCCGACCTTGACCTCTTCGACCGGAGGCGCCGACAGTGAGACTCGAATGGTGTCGCCAATCCCACCCCACAGCAGTCGCCCCAACCCGACTGCGGACTTGACTGTCCCCATGCGTAGCCCGCCCGCCTCGGTAATGCCGATATGTAGCGGGTGATCACAGACGGCGGCCAGCTTTTCATAAGCCGCAACCGCCAGGAAAACATCGGAGGCCTTGACGCTGATCTTGAAATCGCGAAAGTTGTGGTCTTCAAGAATACGGGCGTGATGCAATGCCGATTCGACGAGTGCGTCAGGGCACGGCTCACCGTATTTCTCCAGCAACTCTTTTTCAAGGGAACCGGCGTTGACGCCTATCCGGATCGAGCAGCCATGGTCCCTAGCCGCCTTGACCACCTCGCGTACCCGGTCATCGGAGCCAATATTACCAGGGTTGATACGGAGGCAGGCGGCACCGTTTTCCGCAGCTTCAATAGCGCGCTTGTAATGAAAGTGGATATCGGCAACCACCGGCACCGCAACAGCGCGCACAATCTCCTTAAGCGCCGCCGTCGAGGCTTCGTCCGGGCACGAAACCCGGACAATATCAACACCTGCCTGCTCAGCTGCCAATATTTGGGCGATAGTCGCTGCCGCGTCAGAGGTCAGGCTGTTAGTCATGGTCTGCACCGAGATCGGCGCATCACCACCAACCGCAACCTTGCCGACCATGACTTTGCGACTAAGACGACGCTGAATGCTTCTGTAGGGGCGAATGCTCATGTCTAACCCTATTTCTTATCCACAAGAAAGATTCTTGAACACAAGGCAAAGAGACAGGAGATCATCGGTTGCCGCTGCCGCTGCCATGACGCAACGCTGCGGCATCAATCAAGGTATCGCGAAGAACCTGCCCGGACTGGCCCAGCGGCTGAGGCTTGGCACCATCGACGATAGCCACCAGCGCGCCGGCATTTCCAGTGCGCAGCCGCATACCAGCTCGGCCGGGTACCCGATATACATCGCCCGGGCGCATGACCCTGGTGAACACGGGGTCACCCTCACGATCGCGGACCTGTACCCATGCATCCTCGATCGCCTTGATCAGCACCCGAGACTCGCGATTCTGCCCGCCATAGACCCGTCCAGGCGGCGAGCCGGCATCAGTGACGGCCAGGGCCGCACCAACATCATTAGCGGCCGGTGCCGGCGTCGATGTAGGTGTAGATGTAGGTGCCGGTGCCGGTGCCGGTGACGATGTAGGTGTAGGTGTAGGTGTAGGTGTAGGAGTCTGGACCGAACCGCGCACCGGCTTTGACCGCGGCGCCATCGGTATCAAAGAACGGAGTCCGCCGACGAGTTCATCAGCCGGGCCGGACACCAGTGGAATCTCGTCGCCGGACTCGCCCGCCCCATTATCTGCGACGACTACCGAAACTGACGGCGCGGGATCACCTGATCGGGGATCGCCAAGCTGGCCAGCACCCTGGCCCACTCCACCGATAATTACACCACCGGGCAGAACCGGCAGGGGATCAGAACCGGCGGCCAGCGTCACCGGCAGAGGGACAGAACCGGCGGCTGACGACACCGGCTCTGCGGTGGATGTTACCGCTTCAGGTGATGCGACGGCATCTGAAGACCCAACCGGCGCGGTCGGGACCGAACCGCCGCTATTGGAGAAAACATCCAGCAGAGAAACTAGCCGGTGCGGCAAAGATGGCACGACATCAACCATGCTGCGATCGGTGGCCGAAAGGACATACCATCCGCCGTAGATCAAACAGGCCATGACCACAGAAACCAAAAGAATTGTGCCACCCGGAATCTTGCCCTCCGGTACCGGCGTCGGGAAATAAAGGTTCTGGTGGTCGGCCTTGCCCGCTACCTCGTCCTTGAACCGGCGCACCACTCCATCAGTATCAAGTCCAAGATAGTCGGCATAGGTACGCACGAAGCCCATCGCATAGGCTGTACCAGGCAACTCGTGGTAGTGCTCCTCCTCGATCGCCAGCATAAAAGGATAGCGAATCTTAAGCATGGCCGCAACATCGCGCAATTCCAGGCCGGCCTCAATCCGGGCAGCGCGAAGCACGCTGCCGATTCCAGGAGCATGACGAGGGTCACCGGCTTCGGACCCGCCGGGACCGCCACCACGGGCCGCCAAACCGCCCCTGCCAGAGATCAGAGTCAGGAATCTACGCTTCAGGTCGCCCATGTCATCAGCCGCCTCATGCGCCAAACGCCCGCCTGCGTCATGCTGCGGATCGTCCTCATATAATCTGCCTAATCTTAGCAATCTCGGAAGCCGATGGCCACCCATACATGACCACCGCCCAAACAGCTCAAACTATGAGCTTAAATTATAATAGCGTGATCCCTGGCGAAAGCACGCAGGCGGTCGCGCAAGCTATGGTCGCTACAGCGTGCCAAGCTCACCATGTACTCACGCAGACGGGCGACGTCGAGCGAGCGCAGCATGGTCTTAACCGGACCGACTGATGGCGGGGACATCGATAGCGAGCGGAAACCGATGCCGACCAGCGCCATCGCCTCCAACGGCCGCCCGGCCATCTCGCCGCAGATAGACAACGGCACACCGAAGATTTCGCACTGTTCGACGATCAAGCGCAGGGCCGCGAGCATAGGCGGGGACAGCGGGTCATAGCGGTTGGCCAGCTGCGGGTTGCCACGATCATAGGCGAAAAGATACTGGGCAAGGTCGTTGGAACCAACCGATACGAAATCCACCATTGGCAGCAGCAACGGCAGCTGCAACAGCAGCGCCGGCACCTCGACCATCACGCCGACTCGAACCTTAACCGGGCCATCATAGCCATCAACGGCAGCGCGGGCGATTTCCATGTCGACAAGCTCTCGTGCCGCCCGAAACTCCGCAACCTCGGCGACCATCGGAAACATCAGCGACAACGGGCGACCGGCGGCAGCCCGCAGCAGCGCCCGCAGCTGCTTACGCAGCATCGCCGGACGATCGAGGCCGATGCGGATGGCCCGCCAGCCCAATGCCGGGTTGGCTTCCTCATGGACAGCGAAGTAGGACAACTTCTTGTCGCCGCCAACATCAAGGGTGCGGAACACCACGGCCTTATCGCCGGCAATCTCCAGCACCTTGGCGTAAAGCATGGTCTGAGTCGCCACATCGGGATAACTCGACCGGATCATGAAGGGAATCTCGGTTCGATAGAGCCCTATGCCATCGGCTCCGCTGTCCTCAAGATGAGGCAGATCGATCAGCAGGCCAGCATTCAGCTGGATCGACACCGGCACGCCGTCATGGCTAACCGAAGGGAGTCCGCGCACCCGAGCGAACAACTTCTCGCGCATGGCCATCATCCGCATACTTTCGGCGACGACGTACTTTATGTCTTCACTTGGCCGCACAAAAACTTGGGCGTTATCGCCGTCAACAATCATCTGATCTAGGGGGTCTACCCGATTAAGCGCATCGGTACATTGGGCAACCACCGGTATGTTTAGCGCCCGCGCCACGATCACCACATGGCTAGTCGCCGAACCCTCCTCCAGCACTAAGCCACGCAGCTTGGCGCGATCATAGTCGAGCAATTCAGCCGGCCCCAGCGTACGTGCCACCAGAATCATATCATCGGGCATAGCAACGCCTTCAGATGCCGACTTTTTGCCGGCCAGATGGCGCAACAGCCGGTTGGTCAGGTCATCTAGGTCAAGCAACCGCTCCCGAATATAGGAATCGGCGATCTGATTCATACGGGCGCGGGTATCGTTCTGAACCTGGATCACCGCCGCCTCTGCGGTCAGGCCGGTCTTGACCGCCTCACGGATGCGCGACAACCAGCCGCGGTCCTCGGCGAACATGCGGTAGGTCTCAAGGATGTCGCGGTGCTCGCTACCATCAGCCGTAGTGGCCAACAATTCATCAATGGCGCCGTACATGCCAGCCAGCGCCGTGCGCAGCCGATCAAGCTCAGCGTCGGGGTCGTCGGCAACCATGTCGCGGATCGTCAACTGGTGGCGGTGCAGCACGGCCTGGCCAATGGCCAAGCCACCATTGAGGCTGACACCTCCGAGTCGCGACGGCAGCAGGGCGGCATCGCCGACGTTAGACAACTCCTGTCGGCTGACCAGTGCGCCACCAGCCACCAGTTCGGCCACAACCATGGCGATGGTCTGGAGAGTCTCCACCTCGGTCTCGGCGTATTGGCGGGGCTGCTTGTGCTGAATCACCAGCACCCCGCGCACGCGCCCACCGCGCAATATCGGCACCCCGGCAAGCGACTGAAACTCATCTTCACCGGTTTCCGGGCGATAGGCGAAGTTGGGATGGGTGCGAGCGTTGGCCATCGCAGTCGCCCGAGCACGCGCGGCAATGTCGCCGACCACGCCTTCCCCGACCCGAAGTCGAGTCTTGTGGACCGCAGACGGGTTGAGGCCAACAGTCGAGAACAGCTCCAGCATGTCACCCGAGCGCATGATATAGCAGGAACAGACCTCCGCCTTCATTTCAGTAGCGATCAGGCATACGATCTTGTCGAGTCGCTGCTGACCGGTACCAAGCCCGGCCATAACATCACGCAGCCGCGCCAACAAACGCCGATGATCGGCTATGGCGTCGAGCGGCAGCTTCTCCCCTGCGAACTGCCCCGCAGACTGTCCTGGGGGCTGCCCTGCGGGTGTATTCTCCGGAGCCACATCCGTTTCGGCCATTCCGGCGATCACTCTCTATTCCTGGAATTTTTCAACCTGACAACCTTGGTAGAGCCGGTTACTCTAGTGACTTTGTTGAAGCGAGAAGCCGTAATTCATCCGTTCACCGTCACGCCTGATCCAGTTCAAATGCGGTATGAAGGGCGCGCAACGCCAATTCAGTATATTCCTCAGCGATCAGAACACTAACCTTAATTTCCGAAGTCGAGATTACCAGAATATTGATACCCCGCTCGGCCAAGGTTTTGAACATCCGCTGGGCCACGCCTGGATGGCTGCGCATACCAACTCCGATCACCGAAACCTTGGCCACATTACTGTCGGCCGCCAAGCGTTCATAGCCGAGTTCGCCCTGGGCCACCTCCAACTCACGAAGGGCGCGCACCATATCTGCCTTGCCGACCGTAAAGGTTAGATCGGTGGTCTTGCCGTCGGCCGATACGTTCTGGACGATCATATCGACATTGATAGCAGCATCAGCCAGGGGGCCGAAGATGCCGGCGGCGATGCCGGGACGGTCGGGCACCCGCACCAAGGTTATTTTCGCCTCATCACGACTATAGGCAATGCCGCTGACCAGGAGTTGTTCCACGTTATCATCCTCATCAACCACCAAAGTTCCCGGCAAGGAGCTACCGGCCGCATCCGCATAACTCGAAAGCACCTGAACTGGAACCCGGTGCTTCATAGCGACTTCCACCGACCGAGTCTGCAACACCTTGGCCCCCGCCGAGGCCAGCTCCAGCATCTCCTCATAGGTGATGCGGGCGAGCTTTCGTGCCTTGGTGACAATGCGGGGATCGGTGGTGTAAACCCCATCGACATCGGTATAAATATCGCAGCGATCAGCTTTCAGCGCCGCAGCCAGCGCCACCGCTGAGGTGTCGGAGCCACCGCGTCCGAGCGTGCTGATTCGTCCGTTATCGTCTACGCCTTGGAAGCCGGCAACCACCGCGACTGCTCCCGCTTGCATTGAACAGACAATCTCGGCCGTCTCGATACCAAGAATGCGCGCCTTACCATGAGTGTCGTCAGTGCGTACCGGCAACTGCCAACCCAGCCAGGAGCGGGCGGGAATACCGATGGTCTGCAAGGCCACAGCCAACAGGCCACTAGTGATTTGCTCGCCAGCCGCCACCACAGTGTCGTATTCGCGAGGATCCGATATCGGATTGATCTCGGTACAGAAATTGACCAATCGGTTGGTCTCGCCAGCCATCGCAGACACCACCACCGCGACCTGATGCCCGGCCCTGACTTCAGCCTCGACCTTACGCGCAACATTCCTGATGCGCTCGATGTCGCCAACCGAGGTGCCACCGAATTTTTGAACGATGCGCGCCATGCCCCCTGCCCTGCCGCCTTCCGGCGACCCTACCCATGAGAAACTCTTCACACGAGAAACTCTTCCCACGAAGGCGCGCCGCCATTGCCGCAGCGTCGCCAGTTACCCATACTCCGCCGCCAGGGGGCGACGCAAGCGCGCCCATCCGGCCAGGTCAATAATGCATGGTCAAAATCTACAATTCGCCCCACCGCAGGAAAGGCAACGGATGACCGCCCCTCGCACATCAACCGTGGACGATGCCGAAGTCGCCCGCTTCACGGCGATTGCCGCCGATTGGTGGAACCCAACCGGCAAATTTCAACCGCTCCACCGTTTCAATCCGTTGCGTATCAGCTATGTCCGAGATGCCCTGTGTCGGCGATTCAATCGCGATCCTGCGGCACCGCTGCCGCTAGCCGGGCTGCGGCTGGTCGATATTGGTTGCGGCGGCGGCCTAATTGCCGAACCATTGGCCCGGCTTGGTGCATCAGTGGTCGGTATCGACGCCTCCGAGCGCAACATAAAAACCGCGTCGGTCCACGCCGAAGAGAGCGGCCTCGCCATCGACTACCGCACCACCACCGCCGAAGCGATGGTTACTATGGGCGAGCGCTTCGACGCCGTGCTGGCGTTGGAGGTGATAGAGCATGTAGCCGACGTGCCTCTGTTCCTGAGTTGCTGCGTCGAACTGGCGAAACCGGGCGGGCTGTTGTTCCTGGCAACCGTGAACCGCACTGCTAAAGCGTACTTGATGGCAATCATCGGAGCCGAATACGTGCTGCGCTGGCTGCCTCGCGGTACCCACGACTGGAGAAAATTTCAAAAACCGTCCGAGCTTGCCGCCGCATTGCGCCAACACGGCACGACCATCCTTGACCTTACCGGCGTGGTCTACAACCCGCTCGCCGGCAGTTTTCACCTTGACCCCAAGGATATCGACGTGAATTACCTGATGTGCGCCGAAAAGGCATAATGCCATTACCAAGTCATACTAGGTCATACATGCGGCTGCGGTTGAGGATGCGGCCGGGATCAAACCCGTCTTTGACCCGGGCCATCAACACCGCCTGAGCCGGCGACATGGGATGGAACACGGGAACGCGCCGCCTGATCGCAACAGGAGCCCGCACCAGCACCGCTTGCCCACTTCCGGTAAGGGAAACAGCGGCGCGAATGATATGAACACCGGCGTCCGCTAGCCCGGTGCCGGTTTGCCCAACACCGAGCCAAACCAGCCCGCCGCCCCAGTCGTAAAAGGCATCGACCGCGAGGCTTTAGCGAATGGTGGCAACCGTGTCGGCAGCGGTGGCCGGCAGCAGCGTCAGGCGCCAGACGGAACGATCCCTCCGGCAAACGAATGGGTGAGCATTAGCAATTTCGCGCCAGAATAGGCGAGCGGCGGCAGGCGCGAAATCAACAAGACCGCCGTAATCGGCAAGCTCGCGGCATAATCGTTTGCTGCGAGACGCCACCGCACAGGAAAAACCCTCGACTCGAATGGCGGTTACGGCGTCACCGAAAGCCGAAATCTCGGGGACAGCCGATATGGCGGCAAGATCAAACGGCAGGTGGGCGGCACCGGTAATATTGTGGGGATCGCGCATCACCGCAGTGAAGGCACGAACCGCCGTCGCATCGTCCAAGCCGACCATGATCATTGTGCGCTCGGTCTCGGGTCGCGGCAGCACCTTGATCGTAAGCTCGGTAAACGCCGCCAGCGTCCCGAATGAACCTGCCATCAGCTTGGGCAATTCCAAACCCGAAACGTCTTTAACTATACCTCCACAGCCGCCACCGCCACCAAAGCCACCGCCACCAAAAATCTCGCCGCGACCATTGACGCCTTTGACCGCGACAAAATGATCACGGGCCAACCCGGCCTTGATCCGAGACGGCCCGGTCAAGTTGCAGGCCAGTACCCCGCCAAGCGTGCCCCGGCCAGCCGCCTTGCCTAGCAGCGGTCCAAAATCGGGCGGCTCGAAGGCCAAATACTGGCCATCGGCGGCAATCATGGTTTCGACCTCTGCAACGCGAGTACCGGGTCGCGCCGTCACCGTCAATTCTAAAGGTTCATAGGCAACAACCCCAACCAGCGCCGTCAGATCAAGCAAAGCCGCCGCCGTAAACAACGTCAACTCCGAGGCCTTTTTACCGCAGACCCCGGTCAGTCCCGACAGGTCCAAAATGCTCCCAGTTACATGCGGCCGGCCCCAGTCTCGTTTGGTCCCGGCCCCGATCAGCTCAAGCTCAGACTGCCGCGCCCGCGCCTGATTGATCGCCTCCAGCACTTCTTCATCGTCAGTCGGCTTGATCGTGGCAATCATGGCCGCTGAATCGGGGTGGGGACCAACCCTTGCCCCCTGATTCGGTGCGCATCGATGCTGGAGACGCTCGACAACGGCGGGCTCCTGTTCCGAGCTGATTCCAAGCCGCCGCGAAAACGTCAGCCCTGACGAGCCTTAAAGCGCGGGTTGGTCTTGTTAATTACATAGACCCGGCCCTTGCGGCGAATAATCCGGCAGTCCTTATGACGAGCCTTCATCGACTTCAGCGAGTTCACAATTTTCATATTGTCATCCTGTGCGAAAACAAGCTTGGCCTGTGCGAAAAAAAGCCTGGCCTGTGCGAAAAAAAGCCTGGGCGGAAACAAGATTCCCTGAAGGTGGTGGACCTTATGAGCAGACACCGCCGCTGTCAACAACTGGAAACTCGGAACACCAGTTGGACAGGCCGCCATCATATGCCACCCTGGTTGCGATGCCGGTTAGGTTGTGCGACAAAGACGTCTAGGTACTGACTGGCACGGGGCTAGACCCGAAGGCAAAGCCCCTTAACACCGAAGGCAAGGCGGCGGAAAATGGCTGAGGCCCCCCCCAGAATGCGATATGGACGGCCGGGCGGTACGACTAACGAAGGCCAACCCGCATCGGCTTCGGGCGACGACGAACACAACGATTTTTCCATCGAAAGTGATGAGGACCGGCAACTCGCCCAGATCGAGGAGTGGCTGATCATGACCGAGCGGCGGCTGGAACGCCTAGACGCCAAGATCGATCGACTCGGCGGTGCAATCGACCAACTGAACACTCAGCTTGCAGCCGTGCTCACCGAAATGCCGACTCGCAAGGGCATAAATCTTTATTTGGTCGGCGGATTGATCGGCGCCGGAATGGCTGCTGCCGGGCCGAAAGTAATTATCCTTGGCAGCGTGGCTTTTAAAGCTGGTCATTTGAGTGTTACCGGAATTCTCCCGATTATTGCTTTTATTGTAATTGCTCCGTTGCTGGGCATGCTGGGCGGCACGATTTTTACTTTGATAATTTTGAACGCTTTCAGGAAACTTCCATATCATAAATCCAGTAAGGTTTTTAAATACCTGCAATTGGTTTCAGCGGCATGGTACAGCCTCGGTCATGGTACAAACGATGCCCAGAAGATGATGGGGGTGATTTCGCTGGCGCTGGTTTGCGGCGGCGACTGCTGTCGCTGCTGCTGTTGAAACTGGC
>JBAXKX010000081.1:0-10760 GCA_037135115.1 Rhodospirillaceae bacterium | reverse complement strand
AAACCATCCCACAAAATAATGAACTACATCGTAATATTTAACCAGCACCAGCATAAGAGCCAGATACAAACCTGCACCAATTACCACATCGCCAAAGACAATTATGGTCGAAAAATTATTAACAAGACGCAGCATTAATGAATTTTTCTTAATGCTGCAGAGTGACTCGGGAATATTTAATGTAGCCATCAAGTGCAGCTCTCATTTTTATTGAGCTTTTCAGGACATTTCGCGACCTGTGACTGAAGCGGAATGAAAATCCCGTTTGATTGCATATTCTGATTCCACCACTCATGATTGAGAGGTCGCCGGAGCATACCATCAACACAACCACGCAGCCTCACACTTTCTGCCATAATAAACCATCTCCCCAACAGGCGAACGAACTGGATCAGATTGCGTAGCTGGGCCATCGGCCAAGGCAAAATTTGGGTAAGAACGATCGCACTATTGCGGGCATTGAGGTATAGGCAGAGATCTGGAGTCTTACCCGTACTTGTACCAGCGTGATTATAGGCAATAGCGTCAGGATGCCACACGTTATTAAAGCCGAGCTTGGTGATCTGCCAGTGAAATTCTGGTTCTTCATAAAATAAATACAGCTCTGGATCGAACATCCGACCAAGCCCTGAAACAATCTCACGCCGCACCAGCAGGGCCGCCGGAAGGAAAGTGTCACACACGACCGGCCGTTCATGATGTTCAATCCGGGTGTTGCCAAGAGCCGTGAACCAGATAGCGGCACCATTGTGCAATTCGGGATGGCCGGCGATGACCACCCGAGCACCGACCGACCCGACATCCGCATGGTCCTCGAGATAGCGGACGAGTATACTCAGGGCATTAGAATCCAGCCAACCATCATTGTCGAAGCGCAGAATATAACGAGCGTCACTCCTGGTAAGCGCAACCGCCCGGTTAAAGGCTTGCGTCGGACCCGGGTGCTGGGCGCTGCGCACATAACTGACGGCCAAGCCGCGCCCCGCCAGCACCGCAACCTCTGCGGCCAGCGGCTCGGACGAACCGTCAAACGAAGCGTTGTCATGCACCACCACATCCAGCAGCTCTTGAGGATAATCCCAGTCCAAAATGTTACGCAAGGCCGCTAGCGTTACGTCACCAGCATTCCAATGAAGGGTAACGACGGAGACCCGGGGCAAGCCTTTGGTAATGATCGCCATAGAACTTTCCTTAGGGGCTCGGCGGTTGAGCTAAATGTTCGAACGTTTGCCGAAGACCATCGTTCGGGTGGGTTGAAGGTCGCCAACCGGTCAAGCGGTGCAACTTGCCGGTGTCGGCAACCAATAACCCAATATCATCCGGCCGGCGAGGCAGCCGCCCCCAACGCAGCCATTGCTCGCCATTCCCGACCATGCGCGCGGCAGCATCACCGAAGCTGCGCAATGAAACAGAAATTCCGGAGCCAACGTTAATAACCTCACCAGCGGGAAAATCATCAATGGTCGCCAGCATCAGGCAAGCCTCAGCAACGTCGCCGACGTAAATATAGTCGCGCTTTTGCTCACCGGAGGTAAGATCTAGCGGCCTACTTTCCAAACAATGCGTCATAACCATAGGCACAAACTTATGAATCCCTTCTAATGGGCCGTACATGCTAAACGGGTGAATGACAAGCAGGGGCAGGCCACAGGCGGCTCCACGCTCAAGAGCGATCAGGGCACCCGCAGCCTTGGTCGCGGCGTAAATACCTCTCGGGGCTAAGGGTGCGGTTTCATCTATAAGTTCATCGCCGCCGCCATATGCCGAGCAAGTTCCGATATGTAAAAACCTGCCGACACCGTGCTTGGCAGCAATTTCGATCAGTTTCGCAGTAGCACCGACATTGGTGGCAATCGCCAACTCGGTTATTCTCTCCCGGTAATCGACACCATAGGCGGCGCAGTGAACCACAATCTCTGGCTGGAACCGCTCGAACACCGCCTCAATTTCGCTGCGATCGGCGAGAAGATCAAACACCACGATCGAAACACCCGCAGCAAGACGCTCGAGCCGCCGCCGATCAGACCCGGTACGAACGCTGGCAACCACCTCCAACCCCGGATAAAGTTGGCCCGGATTACGTTGAAATGTCCGGCAAATATGGCTGCCAAAAAATCCTGACGCGCCGGTGACGAGAACCTTAACGGATCCGCTATCAAAATTACACGAGGACACCCTTATTCTCCCCCTGGAGCAATGCGTTAAATCCGGCAAAAATTCGGCGAAATAGCCATTCCTGCCACGCACCACTCATACGATTGCTACCAGGAATTTACCTAATTGACAAGGAGCAACAGCGTGAATTTCTAAAAACCGCTCAACCATATTCTGATCAAATTTTCTCGTAAGCGGCTATAAGGACTTTCTGTCATCGCAGCGGCGCCGACGTTACGAATTTGTCCGAAAGGGTGTTGTCACGGATGGGACGGACTAGTATAATTTTTCTTTGCAGATGGCCACATTAGCTGATGGGTGCATCGGTTAGCATGGGCCGGATGACACAGGTTTTTTCCTGAAGGGAGAGCGAAATGCACCGCACTCGATTACTCGTGATGGTCGTTGCCGCCAGCATGATCACTCCTATATTAAGTAGCGGGGTGGCCGTCGCGCAACAAGCCGTCCTGATGCGCAAGAACGCCACCGAATGTGAAATCGCGACCGCGCTCGGGGTAAACAAACCCGGCTGCCCGGCGGTCGCCCATCCCGCTACTCCGGCTAAAAAATGGGGAGGACGTGGGCTTGGCATCGGCAGCCCAAACCCGGCGGCGACAGACCCGGCGGTGGCCCAACCACAATTCGCAGCGGCCTTCCAGGTCAATTTTGAATTCGCGTCGGCCCGTCTAACACCGGACGCAGCTCAGGTGCTTGACAAGATCGGCGCCGTTATGACCGCCCCCGACGCCGCCAATGTAAAATTCCAGCTGACCGGGCATACCGACAGCATCGGAACTGCACAGCGAAATCTCCAGCTCTCCAAAGATCGGGCTCAGGCGGCCAAGGAATATCTGGTCAACAATTTTTCAATTGCCGGATCGCGTTTGCTGGTGCAGGGCCGGGGTGCAACGGAATTATTGAACTCAATGGACCCGACCGCAGCAGAAAACCGCAGGGTCGAGATCGCCAATCTCGGGGGCTAAGCCCTTTTCGGTCCCACAACAGGCAAGAAAACTCTCACACCGCCATATCGCACACCCTCAAATGACACCCAGTAAAACACCTGAGCGACCATTCGGAGAAACACGATGCGCAAAGTACTTATAATACTTGGGCAGCTCTGGGATGAAGACGTCGAGTGGCTTGCCGGAGCAGGTCGCCGCCTACACTTTGCCAGCGGCAAGCCTCTCATTGAACAAGGGGTCCAAACCGCAAACATCTACCTAATTCTAAACGGGCACATCGGAGTTGTGCTTCGGGGAGTCGGAGAAATTGCTTTACTGGGCCCCGGCGAGATATTGGGCGAAATGTCCCTTATCGACTCCCGTCCCCCTTCCGCTTCGGCGATCTGCAAAACCGAGGTCGTCGTTTTGGAGGTAAGCAAGTCAGCCATCGTGCAAAAGCTTGAAATGGACGTTGGCTTCGCTGCCCGCTTTTATAAAGCCCTGGCGACGTTCCTGTCGGAACGTATGCGCGGTACCGTGCAACGACTTGGCTATGGCGTCAGCGGCGACCTTGATAGTGATGAAGAACTAAAGGGCGAACTCAACGCCGCGATTCTAGATAATCTCCATCTCGCGGGGGGGCGTTTTGATCGAATAATCAAACGCCTCATGGACGTCTAATAGGAGCTGGAATGCCGATTCCGAATTTTTTCCGCGAACAGGCACTCGAACGCCTGTCATCGCCCGATCAACTTGATCAGGCCATGCGGGTGGCGCGGCCGATCGGCTGGCTGGCGATTGGGCTATTCCTAGTTGTCACAATAATGGCCGGAACTTGGGCCACGATCAGCACCGCTCCAGTAATCGTCCGAGGCCAAGGAATTCTAATCGAGCAGGGGGGCGTCACAGATATCGTTGCGGCAAGTGAGGGGCGAGTGATTGACCTTGCGGTAGATGTTGGCGCATATGTTGAAAAGGGTACATTAATTGCCCGCATATCGCTACCTGAGATAGAACAACGTATCCTATCGGCAAAGAAGGCTTTGCAAGAACTTGCCGATCAGCGGACTCTCATTCTTGAGCTTCAAGCGCAGGATCGAATTTCCCGAAAATCCTTCGCCGATCATCAGCGCATCAACCTGCAAAATTCCATTGCCATTCTTTCCGAACGTCTGCGAGCACACGAGGAAAGACTTGCCGGCCAACAATTACTTTGGGATAAACGCTTCATAGCCAAGCAACTTTTGGTCGAAACCCATATCTTGGTAACGGGCACAAAGGAGCAAATCGCCAAGGTCAAGGCCGACCTAGAATCGCTTGATCTTGAGGTGAAGACCAGGGAGAACAACAACAAGCATGAGCTTATGACCCTTGACGCACAAATCGGCAGCACGAGCCGTGCGTTGGCCGATCTTGAGGCGAGTTTGATTGAGAACGGCAATTTGAAGGCAACCGCGAGCGGCACCGTTGCCGAAATGAAGGTTTCCCCCGGTGATGTCGTAAGTCGCGGCACCTCGCTATTGAGCCTAATCTCTACAAGGACACGCCAATCCACCGGCGGGCTCGTCGCCGTAGTCTTTATTGCTGCGGCGGATGGCAAGAAGGTAAAAACTGGTATGACCGTCCAGATCGCCCCGTCCACGGTCAAGCGCGAAGAATATGGCTCGATTATAGGTATCGTCCGTACGGTGGCGGATATCCCGGCGACGGCGGAAGGCTTGATGCGACTGCTAAAGAACCGCCAACTGGTTCAGGAATTGTCCCAGAACGGGGCGCCGATCAAGATTGAGGTCGAGTTAGAGCGGGCCAACACCCCCAGCGGCTTTAACTGGTCGTCATCGCGTGGCCCGGACCTGACCATAGACCAGGGCACACTGACGGGAGCGTTCATCACCGTGCGACGCATCCGCCTGATTACTATGATGTTTCCCATGCTCGAACCATTGCTAGCAACCCGGTTATGAGGAATCCAAACCATGGCGAGCCCCAGTCGTGTTCGCACCCCGACCGTGCTGCAAATGGAAGCCGTGGAATGCGGTGCTGCGGCGCTAGCCATTATCCTTGGGTATTTCGGGCGTTATGTCTCGTTGGAAGAATTACGTTACCAATGCGGTGTATCGCGTGACGGAACCAAGGCCAGCAACATTGTCATGGCGGCCCAGCACTACGGACTGAAGGCCAAGGGGCTGTCGATTGATGTCGAAGCTTTGCGACAATCCCCAATGCCCATGATTATCTTCTGGAATTTCAATCATTTCGTGGTATTAGAGGGCTTCGAGAAACGCAAGGTTTACCTTAACGATCCCGCCACCGGCCCCAGATCCATCTCGCTTGACGAATTCGAAGAGGCATTTACCGGCGTTACGCTGGTGATGCATCCCGGACCTGACTTCAAGGCCGGGGGCAAAAGGCCAGGTGTCCTGTCTTCCCTCATGAGCCGATTGCGAGGAGCGGAAAGCGCCCTGGCGCTAGTGGTTTGCACCAGTCTTGCGCTCGTGGTCCCCGGTTTATGCGTTCCCACCTTTCAACGAGTCTTCGCCGATTATTTCCTGATCGAACAGAACTTCGAATATTTCAGCTTCTTTCTGGTCGGCGTTGCGGCCGTGGCGGTGGTGCGAATGGCGCTGCAAGCCCTTCAGCAAGGTTACCTGCTGAAAATGCAGACCCGATTGGCGATTAGCTCGACCAGTCGTTTTTTTTACCATGTTCTAAGGCTCCCGGTCAGCTTTTTCACCCAACGCTACGCAGGCGAGGTGGCGGGGCGGGTAGACCTCAACGATCGCGTCGCCCGTCTTGCCTCCAGCGATCTTGCCACCACCGTTCTCAGTACCGTTACTGTCGTTTTGTATGCAATAGTGATGGCTCAATACAGCCTGTTGTTGACGTTGATCGCCATTTTGGCGGCTTTGGTCAATGCCTTCACCTTGAAGTCGATCATGCGTGACCTTCGCGATGCCTCACAACGGCTGTTGCTGGATCGTGGCAAGATGGTCGCCGCCGGCATCCAGGGGCTTCAGATGATCGACGATCTTCGGCTACGCGGAACCGACGCCGTTTTCTTCGAGCGGTTGGCCGGCTACCAAGCGCGGGTGGTCAACGCCGATCAAGATATGGGACGACGCCGTCTGATAATGTCGGCGATACCGACCTTTCTGGGATCGGCTAGCCTAGCGCTGATCTTGGTGGTCGGGGGCCATCAGGTGATGATCGGCGGCATGACGGTCGGCATGTTGCTGGCCTACCAATCGCTGATGGCGGTCTACTACGCCCCAATCACCAGCCTCATGCGGCTTGGTGGCCAAATGCAGGACGTTCAAGGCTTCGTCGGCCGGTTGGATGACGTGTTGGCCCAGCCACTTGACGCCATGGCTTCCCGAACGGAAATGATAGGCGCCGTCCCTTTCGCCGAGACCAAGGCCTCGTCCACACCTTCCTTGAAGGGTGCCATTGAATTTCGCGACGTCACCTTTGGCTATGCCCCATTGGCACCGCCGTTGCTTGACAAATTCTCGATCACCGTCTGCCCGGGTGAGCGGGTGGCGCTGGTCGGCAGCAGCGGCAGCGGAAAATCAACCATCGGCAGATTGCTGACCGGTCTTCACCAGCCCTGGTCGGGTGAAATACGGCTGGACGGAATGCTCCTGCAAGACGTGCCGATCGCCACCCTGCGCCGAAGCATGGCCTTCGTAGACCAGGAAGTTGTCCCGTTCCAAGGAACTGTGCGCGAGAACATAGCACTTTGGGACCAGACGTTAACCGAGGAAGTTATTGTTCAAGCAGCTCAGGATGCCGCAATTCACGATGAAATAGCGCGCAGACCCCAAGTATACGACTCACCAGTATTGTCAGGTGGGCGAAATTTTAGCGGTGGAGAACTTCAAAGACTTGAGATGGCCCGTGCTCTTGCTGGAAATCCTTCAATTTTGGTACTTGATGAAGCAACAAGTGCGCTCGATGCAGTTGTTGAGGAGAAAATTATGGGCCAATTGCGCCGCCGTGGCTGCACATTATTCATTATCGCCCATCGTCTTCGACCCTTACGGTTGTGTGATCGCGTCGTCGTCCTTGACCGGGGCCGCGTCACCCAGGATGGACGTTTTTCGGAACTTGCCGCCGCCGATGGTCCGTTCCGTACCATGCTGGAGGCTTAAGCTATGCTCACCACCTCCGCTCAAACAACACGCCCACCGGCTCGACAAGTTTTGGATAAGGACGATACCGTTTGGGTGATTTCCGGGGCCGCCGTCGAGATTTTTGTCGGCGATGCCGGGGGGGCATTGCCCCTCGCCCACATCGCAACCATGCCACCTGGTTCGGTGGTGTTCGGAAGCAACGCCAAGCAAAGTGGCGCCCGACTAGTCGCGGATATTGCCGATGGAGCGACCCTGGTCGCCATGCCGATTACCAGCATTGCCGAGTCCATATCAGCTCCCAATGCACGTCCCGGTTGGCATTGGGCAGTTAATACCTGGCTTACCGCGCTCGAAACACGGCTGAGCTGCGATCATTCACCGGAAAGCGGCAAGGAAAAGGTTCTGACCGCTCCGACACTTGCCTTAACCATGGGCGATCGCGTTCGTGCCGAAGCCAGCGTGATCTGGTGTAATGTCCAAGAAGGCCCGGTTCTTTTGCGCGGCGAGGTGCCACTTTACGCGCCAGTAGAACCGCCGGGAAAACTCCTGGTCGCGATTTCACGTTGGATCTGGCTGGAAGCGACCCTTGCCGGATCCGTCGAAAGGACCATTTGCCCTTTTGAAACCGGCGAAATAGGGGGGGATGCCGCCGCTGCGGCCTTCACCGAAGCCGCCGTTCGCGAACTGCTCCTCCGTTTGCAGGAACGAACCAAGACCGACGAGAACATGCTGATCCGGCGCCAGATCAGGGCCAACTCGGGGCTGACTCGTGCGTTGACCGATCTGGTCGCGTTGGTGGATGCCAGACCGCGAACCGCCCCGACCGCTGATGCTCAGGACGCACTTTACGACGCATGCGGCAGCGTGTGCGACAAACTCGGCATTCCCTTCAAACGCGGGCCTTATCGACGGACCACCGACCCCGTGACCCTCGGCGACATCGCCATGGTTGCCGGGTTCCGGCGGCGTCGCGTTAAGCTGCGCGGCATTTGGTGGCGAGAGGACCTTGGGCCACTGCTTGGCTATCTTGGCGAGGAACGGTTACCCGTTGCCTTGCTGTTCGACACTATGCGCGGCGGCTATCGGCTGGTGCAGTCCGGGAAGGACAGTCAGGTAGTGAATGCTACCCTCGGCACCCGCCTCCACCCCACCGCAGAAATGTGCTACGCTCCGCTGCCCGGAGTGCCGATCGGCGTCTTCGACGTCTTGCAATTCGGGTTACGACAATGCCAGGGCGATATCATCTTCTTGATTGTGGCGAGCATAATGGTTGCCGGCCTCGGGCTAGCGGTACCTTTGGGAACCTCGGCAATCTTCGGCACCATAGTCCCTAGCCACGACGGCGGTAAACTGGTGGAGGTGGGGCTGGCCCTGATAATTCTGGCGCTAACCACCACGGTCTTTCAACTTACCAGCGATATTTCCAGCCTGCGCATTCAAGGGCGCATTTCAGGAACCGTTCTAGCTGCGATCTGGGATCGATTACTTCGCCTTCCCCACTGTTTTTTTTCGGGTTTTTCCCCTGGCGACCTCAATTTGCGGGCTCAGTCGATCGAAACCTTCAGCCGAGCCGTCGCCACCATTTCCGTAACCGTCGCCAACACCGGAATACTCCTCCTGTTCAACTTGGCAATGATGGCCATTTGGATACCGGCCGCCGCCGCCATCGCCGTCGGATTAAATATAATCCTGACCGCAATCACCGTGCTGGCGATACATTACCAAAGGAAGGCGATTTTCGAGGGCGAGGAAGTTGCCGGAGATCTCACCTCAATCGTTACCGAACTAGTGGGGGGGGTGGCCAAATTACGTTTAGCTGGCGCGGAGGTGCGGGCCTATACCCGCTGGGCCGCAACATTCTCTGAGTTACGAAGGCGGGCGATCACCTCACAGCGAGTCGGCATCGCCTTCAGCATTTTCATTTCGGGATTTGAAGTGACCTGTCTCGCCCTAATGTTTTCGACAATTGTTTACTGGGCTGATTCCAATCTCGCTCTTGGCAATTTTCTTGGCTTCCTCGCGGCATTCACCATCTTCCAAAAGTCATCGACTGCTATGGCCTCGTCTTGTCTTGGCATCGCCAACCTAATGCCGCAAGCTGCCCGTGTGCGACCTATCCTTCAAGCCACGCCCCAGGCGGAAGAGGGAAATGTGGATCCCCGCCAGCTGACAGGGGCCATCGAAATCAACAACGTCGTCTTCGGCTATGGAGATCGCCAAGACCCCGTTCTCAGCGGCGTCTCAATGAAGATCGCGCCCGGGCAGTTCGTGGCAATCGTTGGCGCCTCCGGCTGCGGTAAGTCGACACTGATGCGTCTCTTGCTGGGTTGGGAAAACCCGTGGGCTGGCGCCATTTTCTATGACCGGCACGATTTACGTATGCTATCCCGGCGGGCGGTGCGTCGCCAGATCGGAGTTGTACTCCAAAGTGGCAAGCTGATGCCCGGCACTCTGTTTGAAAACATTGTCGGTGCTGACAATCACAACCTTGACGATGCATGGGAGGCCGCCCGAACCGCCGGCATTGATTCCGACATCCGGGCCATGCCAATGGGTATGCACACCATGTTGACCGAGGGCGCGGCGGCCCTGTCTGGCGGCCAAGTTCAGCGCTTGATGATCGCCCGTGCGGTCATCGGCAAGCCTCCGATACTAATGTTTGATGAAGCCACCAGTTCGCTGGACAATCTTAGCCAGGCCATGATCAGCGCCCACCTGAGGCGGATCGCGGCGACGCGCGTGGTGATCGCCCATCGGCTAAGCACAATCCGCGAGGCCGACCTGATTTACGTTCTCGCCAAGGGACGAGTTATAGAGACCGGCACTTACGAACAGTTGGCTGCGGCAAAAAAAACATTCAGTAGTCTCGCCGTATGATGCAGGATTACTTAACAAACTTATAGAAGAACGGGGGAGATTGCTCCCCCCCGTCCAATCTATGCCATCCGTTTACGCACAACCGGCGCTTGGGACTAACAGCTCATCAAACTGGATTAGCAAGTTCGGAGGGAACCGCGTGAACCGTCAGGATCACTGATTCTTGTCCGTCCAGATTCACGATCTGCACATTCGTGATGGGCCACGAATGAATGGTGTAGGTGTTATCTTCTGGATTGTACCTAGCCTCCGGAGGAATGCCGCCATCCCAAGTACCGACCAGGGCCGCCGGGATAGTGAACGTCGAGGTCGCGAGATCAACGTCATTGCGGCCAATCGGCAAGGTCCAGAAGCTCGGACCGACCTCATGGAAATCAAGCGTTCCGTTGGTGCCGTCATATAGCGGGCTGATGAAGGTGTTGACGTAACCGTTCGGGTTAGGCGGCGGCGCCAGATGGTCAATCGTTGGAACCCCATCCAGCACCGGACCCGGATGTGTATCAGTACTTCCGTGCGTCTCTGTCCCGGGGAGCGGGCCAGGGAATGGACCGGGTTCGCCGACTATCGGTCCGGGGAATGGACCTGGAAGCGGACCGTGACCGGGTTCGCCGACTATCGGTCCGGGGAATGGACCTGGAAGCGGACCGTGACC
>JBAXKX010000080.1:0-10819 GCA_037135115.1 Rhodospirillaceae bacterium | reverse complement strand
GGTCCGCTGCTTAAAGATACGGTTATTAGTAAGCAGCCCGCCCATTGCATCAATGAACTTTGGGAAATTCTCGTTATAAGCGTAGATATCCTCAGCTAAACCAGCCGGCATATCAAGGGAAACACCACCGACCCTAAAATAATTGGCGTGAATTCTCGCACCGCAAACACGCTCATAAAACTCCATCAGCCGCTCGCGTTCCTCGAAGGCCCACAAGGCCGGGGTCGTCGCGCCAACGTCAAGCGCACCGGTGGTAATCGCCAGCAAATGATTTAATATTCGTGTAATCTCAGCAAAAAGTACACGTATATACTGGGCTCGTGGCGGCGGGGTTACTCCAAGCAATTTTTCTACCGCCAGGACAAAACCATGTTCCTGAGACATCGGCGCGACATAGTCAAGCCGATCCATATATGGTATAGCCTGAAGGTAAGTCTTGTACTCTATCAGCTTTTCCGTGCCGCGGTGTAAGAGCCCAATATGGGAGTCACAGCGTTCAACAAGCTCTCCGCTCATGTCGATTACTAGGCGCAACACGCCATGGGCTGCGGGATGCTGCGGCCCAAGGTTGACCGTATAACTTTTGATCTTCTCTTCAGGTGTATCGAGTTCGGCGAACATCAGCCCGTGCTCCCGCTCTTGACAGTTGCGGCCTTCTCGTCGCCCGGTAACCTAGCTTTGTTCATTGCTTCCCATGGACTTAAGAAATCGAATGAACGGAAATCTTGCGGTAGTTTGACCGGCTCGTAGACCACACGCTTTAACTGATCATCGTAGCGCATCTCGACATACCCAGTCAGCGGAAAGTCCTTGCGCAGTGGATGACCCTCAAAGCCATAATCGGTCAGTATGCGCCGCAAGTCGGGATGGCCGGAGAACATAACGCCGTACATATCCCAAACCTCGCGCTCAAACCAATTGGCGCCGCTAAAAACGACTGTCGCCGATGGTACCTGCACACCGTCGCGGGTACTGAGCTTTAACCTTATCCTGCGGTTGTGCTTAAGACTAAGCAAATTATATACAACCTCAAGGCGATCCTCGGCACTGGGCCAGTCGACTCCGCAAACATCAACCAACTGCTGAAAAAGGCAGCGAGAATCATCGCGAAGAAACGTCAGCACTCTAACTATGCCGTCCCGCCGCACCGTCACCATCAACTCGCCGAGCTTGATCTCGGTTTTGAGGACATCGGCACCACAACTTGCCTCGACGTGCCCAGCCAGGTTCATGAGCGATTGATCTGTCATCGTATTTGCCGCCGTCTTGGGATTCTGCCGGTAAAGCCAAGTCCCTCATAAACTAACACACCGCTAACTATCGCACCGCAACTATCGTACTATGCGTCGCCCACCTTTTCGTACCTTGGTCTGGAGCTGAAGCATTGCATAAACCAAGGCCTCTGCCGTCGGCGGGCAACCCGGTACATATATATCAACCGGAACAATTCGATCACAGCCACGAACAACCGAATATGAATAGTGATAGTAACCCCCGCCGTTGGCGCAGCTTCCCATCGAAACAACCCAGCGCGGCTCCGGCATCTGATCATAAACCTTGCGTAACGCCGGGGCCATTTTATTGGTCAGCGTACCCGCAACAATCATGCAATCAGACTGCCGCGGACTTGGGCGCGGAATCATTCCGAATCGGTCCAAATCGTACCGCGGCATGTAGGCATGGATCATCTCAACTGCACAACAGGCAAGCCCGAAGGTCATAGGCCAAAGAGAGCCAGCACGAGCCCAATCAAGTACTGCATCAAGCTGAGTAAGCAGGAAGCCCTTTTGGTCAATCTCTTGATTTAGCGCCAGGAACAAAGCTTCTTCGGCCGGCGATACCCTGCGAGTCGCCGGTGCTGCTACAGCTATTCCCATTCCAGCGCTCCCTTATTCCACTCGTACACAAAACCAATTGTTAGCACGGCAAGGAATATGATCATTGACCAAAACCCAAAAAGCCCTATTTTACTCAGCGATATTGCCCACGGGAAAAGGAAAGCAACCTCGAGATCAAAAATTATAAAAAGTATCGATACAAGATAGTAACGCACATCAAACTTTATTCGCGAATCTGAAAAGGGCGCAAAACCACACTCATAGGGTGAAAGCTTCTCACTATCGGGGTTGCTCGGCCCGATAAGGAAAGCAGCAACAATCGCTCCTCCGGATACCACTAAACCAATGGCCAGAAAAACGAGTATGGGGAAATATCCGTACGCAATCGGGCTGGTCATGCAGGACCTCAGCTTCGAGTCTGGCAACTACGAGTTACATAAACACAACGAAGATACTAGATTAACTTCGGGCATATCGGCTAGGCGAGGGAAGCGTAACCTGGAACTACTATAATCTTTAGCTTCCATGTAACGACCAAACGAATCACATAGATAAACATATGCGCTAGACTAAAAATAGGCGGCAACAAATTATCTGTTTTGGCGCGAGTGACGGGACTTGAACCCGCGGCCTCCGGCGTGACAGGCCGGCGCTCTAACCAACTGAGCTACACCCGCATTAATCCAATAACTTAGTAATAACCGCTTCACACTTTGTCACGCTGGGCGCCAGCCTTAACTTACCCGCCCCCTGCGCAACCTAAGAACCTTCTAACCGAGCCAAGACGCCCTGTCAACGTGATCTCGTCCCAAAAATGGACTAAATCTTTTCACCCCCCACTACCTCCCCGGACGCAGCGACGGCGGCGAGGCCCCCTTACAACTGGAATTGGCGACGACGGAGGGCGTCCAGCCGTTCATAAGCCTGGGCCATACCATCGGGAACATCCCGATTTTCAACCGCATCGGGCCCGCCGAACCTAGTCATCGCTGCCTCGAAAGCCCGTTCAAGATGGGCTGCCACGTCCAGATCATCCTGATCAAGCGCCAGATGGAGGACGGCCAGGATGCGATCACCGAGTCGTCGCTCCGCTGCGGAGGCGGATGCAGAATCCAAAGTAATTGAAGCCGCACGTGCCATAGCTTCGCGCAGCAGACCCTTAACCAAGGAGTCGTTGCGACCGACCGCTAACCGCAAAACCTCTACGGTCTGATCATCAAGTTGCCAGTCAGCCGTCACAAGCACCCCCGCGTCCGAAATCAACCCAAAGGATAGCGCAGAACACGACATTCCCGCCGCTACTAACCGCAATCAAAGCGTACTGCAACAAAAAGGCTTGGTGGGCGATGACGGGATCGAACCGCCGACATTCTCGGTGTAAACGAGACGCTCTACCGCTGAGCTAATCGCCCGAATTTTCACTGCATCCTGCCAATCGGTCGAGATAAAACCGGCCGGGTCCGCCACTCAAGCTACACTTGATCCTTACATTCCCTATAGCCCACTTCGGACTTGCGCGCAAGTGACCAACCGCCCCAACCTCCGCAGCTAAGTTCAGTGACGAACCACGTCATCGTGATCCGACTCGGCGGCCTTGGCGGCTACGGCGTCAATCTCAACCGGCTCCGACCACTCGATAGGAACAAGAGGCCGAGTCAAGGCGTTGCGCAGCACGTCATCGACAGTCGCCACCGGGACGATGGTAAGTCCGCGTTTGACATTATCGGGAATTTCAGCGAGGTCCTTCTCATTATCCTTGGGAATCAAAACTGTTTTGAGTCCGCCACGCAACGCCGCCAGCAATTTTTCCTTCAAGCCGCCTATCGGCAGCACACGCCCCCGCAAAGTAATCTCGCCGGTCATCGCCACGTCCTTGCGCACCGGTATCCCGGTCAGGACCGACACGATGGAGGTACACATAGCCACTCCGGCCGACGGACCATCCTTCGGGGTAGCCCCCTCCGGAACATGGACGTGTATGTCCTTTTTTTCGAAGCTATTGGGCTTGATGCCGAACTCTGCGGAACGCGACTTGACGTATGATTCGGCGGCCTGCACCGATTCCTTCATAACCTCGCCAAGCTTGCCGGTGCTGGTGATCTTGCCCTTGCCCCGCAAGGAGACCGCTTCGATCGATAGAATCTCCCCCCCGACCTCGGTCCAGGCCAGCCCGGTAGTCACCCCGACCAAATCCAGGAGTTCAGCCTCACCAAAGTGGTAGCGCCGCACGCCCGCGTACTTGTCAAGGTTGCGCCTTGTAATATGAACCTTATCCAAGCCCTTCATCAAAATGTCTTTAAGCGACTTACGGGCTAGATTAGCAATTTCACGCTCAAGGTTGCGCACGCCCGCCTCGCGCGTGTAGTAACGGATGACATCCCGCAGTGCATCGTCGGAAAGCGCGAACTCCCCTTTCTTAAGACCATGTAGCTTAGTCTGTTTATCCATAAGATGGCGTTTGGCAATCTCGACCTTCTCATCCTCTGTATAGCCGGAGACCCTGATTATCTCCATGCGGTCCAACAACGGTTGCGGCATCCGCATGGTATTCGCGGTACAGACGAACATCACATCTGAGAGATCATAGTCAACTTCAAGATAATGGTCATTGAATGCCGAGTTTTGTTCAGGATCAAGAACCTCAAGCAACGCCGATGATGGATCACCACGCCAGTCGGCACCGAGCTTGTCAACCTCGTCAAGCAAAAACAAAGGATTTGAAGCCTTGGCCTTCTTCATGCCCTGGATAATCCTGCCAGGCATCGATCCGATATAGGTCCGGCGATGGCCCCGCACCTCGGCCTCATCGCGCACACCGCCCAAAGACATGCGAACAAAGTTTCGCCCCGTCGCCCGCGCAATCGACTTGCCAAGAGAAGTTTTGCCAACACCTGGCGGCCCAACCAAGCAGAGAATCGGCCCCTTGACCTTAACTACACGCTGCTGGACGGCAAGGTACTCAAGTATACGCTCCTTGACCTTTTCCAGTCCATAATGGTCATTATTGAGTACCGTTTCGGCGCCCTTGATATCTCGCCTTACCTTGGTCCGTTTCTTCCACGGAATATTGAGCATCCAGTCAAGATAATTACGCACGACCGTCGCCTCGGCCGACATAGGACTCATGGAGCGCATCTTTTTAAGTTCGGCAAGCGCCTTCTCGCGCGCCTCTTTGGAGAAGCGGGTTTTATTGATGCGCTCTTCCAGCTCTGCCGACTCGTCGCGGCCATCCTCTGACTCGCCAAGCTCCTTCTGAATCGCCTTCATCTGCTCGTTGAGATAGTACTCGCGCTGGGTTTTCTCCATCTGCCGCTTGACACGATTGCGGATGCGCTTTTCTACCTGAAGCACGCCAATTTCACCTTCCATGAAGGCGTAAACGCGCTCCAAACGCTCACTGACCACTGCAATCTCAAGCAATTGCTGCTTTTCAGGGATTTTCAGGGCCAAATGTGAGGCGACCGTATCGGCAAGTTTGCTTGGCTCTTCAATCTGGTTAATCGAAACCAATACCTCCGGCGGAATCTTTTTATTTAGCTTGATGTACTGTTCAAATTGAGAGACAACAGCGCGAGTTAGCGCCTCCAGTTCCTGGACCTCGCCAAGCTTTTCCTCTATCAATTCGGCGCTAGCTTGAAAGAAATTCTCATTATCGGAGTAGCGGGTAATCACAGCCCGCGGCCCACCTTCAACCAAGACTTTCACTGTGCCGTCGGGCAACTTTAGGAGTTGCAACACAGTCCCGATCGTACCGACGGTGAAAATGTCCGCCGGCTGCGGATCATCCATGGCAGCATTTTTCTGGGTGACCAGCAGGATTTGCTTGTCATCCCTCATCACATCTTCCAGCGCCCGCACAGATTTATCCCGCCCGACAAACAGCGGCACAATCATATGCGGAAACACGACAACATCGCGAAGCGGCAGAACAGGGTAAAGTATGCCGCCGGTAATTTCGAACATGTTACCATGCCTCTTGTGTGGACAGTTCTATGCACGTACAGACCGCCGCCGGCATGACGTCCGAACCTGAAAAAATATCGGGAAACCTCCCGACCCCTATCTCACTCGGCTTAACCAATGCATTTTCAGCCCTTCAAGCGCCGGGCTTCTTTTCACTGCGCCGGTCGGAATAGATATAGAGCGGCTTGGTCAGCCCTTCCACCACCTCCTTGGTGATGGTGATCTGTTCGACACCTTGCAGGCCGGGCAATTCGTACATCGGCTCCAGCAGGATGTTTTCCATGATCGAACGCAGGCCCCGAGCGCCGGTCTTGCGCGCTATCGCCTTGTGGGCTATACTCTTGCGTGCATCCTCGGTAAACTCGAGCCGGACATCCTCCATCTCAAACAAACGTTGATACTGCTTGACCAGCGCATTCTTCGGCTTGGTAAGAATTTCGGTCAGCGCTAGCTCATTGAGATCGGTCAAGGTCGCCACTACCGGCAGACGGCCGACAAATTCGGGAATAAGACCAAACTTCAATAAGTCTTCAGGCTCGCAGTCACGCAGAATGTCGCCGGTGCCGCGCTCGTCGGGACCTCGCACGTCAGCGCCAAAACCAATCGAGGTTCCGCGGCCACGCTGGGCAATGATCTTGTCGAGCCCGGAGAAGGCACCGCCACAAATGAACAAGATGTTGGTAGTGTCTACCTGAAGAAACTCCTGCTGCGGATGCTTACGACCCCCCTGGGGCGGCACCGAAGCAATGGTCCCCTCCATAATCTTAAGCAGGGCCTGCTGCACACCCTCTCCCGAAACATCGCGGGTAATAGAAGGATTGTCCGACTTACGGCTAATCTTGTCGACCTCGTCGATATAGACGATACCACGTTGTGCGCGCTCGACATTATAATCGGCCGACTGAAGCAGCTTCAGAATAATGTTCTCGACATCTTCACCGACATAGCCAGCCTCCGTCAGCGTGGTGGCGTCGGCCATGGTGAACGGCACGTCGATGATTCGCGCCAGAGTCTGCGCCAGCAGGGTCTTGCCGCAACCCGTCGGCCCAATGAGCAGTATGTTGGACTTGGCGAGTTCGACCTCGCCATGCTTACTGCCATTGGCCAGCCGCTTATAGTGATTATGTACGGCCACAGCAAGAACGCGCTTGGCATGGGTCTGCCCGATTACATAGTCGTCAAGTACAGCGTAGATGTCCTTAGGCGATGGCACCCCATCGCGAGTCTTCACGAGGGTAGTTTTATTTTCCTCACGAATGATGTCCATGCACAACTCGACGCATTCATCACAGATGAACACGGTCGGGCCGGCAATAAGCTTGCGGACCTCATGCTGACTCTTACCACAGAACGAGCAATAGAGCGTGTTCTTAGAATCGCTGCCGCTGGACTTAGCCATCTCGTCTCCGTAACCCCACAACACCACTAGTGGCGCAGTTACACAAATCATGTTCGCCGCGTTCACATTAAAGTAGCGAACAGGTACCCATGTCGCCGTACCGACTTGTTACCTACTTCGCCGCAGCGACACGTCATTCAACACTACTTTACCGGCCGCGTTCAACCATTTATTAGAGCCACCCCCCGCACAAAACGACACTGGTTAATTTGCCGCCGGGCGGGTAAAGTACAGGAGACGGGGTTAAATGTCGTTGGAAGGATGCGGGCGCTTGACCACAACCTCATCGATCAGACCGAACGCCTTGGCCTCCTGCGGCGACATGAACTTGTCGCGTTCCATGGTTGCCTCTATCACATCGATGGTTTGGCCGGTGTGGTGAGCATAAATTTCATCAAGGTGTCGGCGCAGGGTCAGGATTTCGCGAGCCTGAATCTCGATGTCCGCCGCTTGGCCCTGGGTTCCGCCCGATGGCTGATGCAGCATGATTCTGGCGTTGGGCAGACAGAAGCGTTTGCCTGGGGCGCCAGCGGCCAAAAGCAATGAGCCCATTGATGCGGCTTGACCGACGCATACCGTTGACACATCGGGGCGGATGTACTGCATCGTATCGTATATGGCGAGGCCAGCCGTAACGATTCCACCTGGGGAGTTGATATAGAACGAAATGTCCTTGGTCGGATTTTCCG
The DNA here is from genome assembly GCA_037135115.1 of Rhodospirillaceae bacterium. GTDB lineage: Bacteria > Pseudomonadota > Alphaproteobacteria > Azospirillales > Azospirillaceae > BOG-933. Next base: position 2,930 of record JBAXKX010000080.1, on the reverse strand, counting down.
ATTCCAAGAACAGCATCTGAGCCGTGATCACGCTGGCGATGCCATCATTGACGCCGCCAGTGAGGAAGATGATGCGCTCCTTGAGCAGGCGGGAATAAATATCATACGCCCGCTCGCCCCGATTGGTCTGCTCGATGACCATCGGCACCAGGGTACTCATGTGTGTCCCAAATTGATTCATACCAGCCCGTTCTCCCCGTTACCCGCCCTTCCAAGCTTATCCAGCCTACCGTTCCCCGGTCAGGCCGCCACTGCCTCGTTGGGTTCGCGGCGCAACTCATCCATGGATACGGTACGATCGGTGACACGAACCAGTTCAAGAACAAAATCAACGACCTTGTCCTCGAACAATGGGGCCCGCAGCCCTTCGATCGCCTGTTCGTTCTTTTGGTAAAGTTCGATCACCTCGCGCTCGTGGCCGGGATAGCGCCGAGCCTCTTCAATCATCGCCCGTTTAATCTCTTCAGGTGTGACCCGGATATTGTTACGACGGCCGACCTCGGCGATCAAAAGCGCAAGCCTGACCCTGCGTTCGGCAATAGCGCGGTATTCAGCCTTGACCGTCTCCTCATCACGACCGACTTCATCTGCGGATAATCGCCCCTCCAGTTTTTCACGCTCCCACTGATTCCACACCGCCGCCAACTCAACGTCAACCATAGAGGGTGGGACAAGGAAAGTGTATTCCAAAGCCAGCTTATCAAGCAGTATCCGCTTAAGCCGTCGCCTGCTCAGCTCGGCAAATTCTTCTTTCAGGCGCGAACGCGCCGATTCTAGGAGCGCATCCAGATCGTCAAGCCCAAATCGCTTGGCCATTTCATCATCGATCTGCATTACCACCGGGCTGCGCAGTTCCTTGATGTCAACCTCGAAGATGGCTTGGCGACCGGCCACGCCCGCTTCCTGGTAGTCGGCCGGAAATTCGACCTTGAGCTGTCTGTGCTCGCCAGCCCTGGACCCCATCAGCCCCGCTTCGAAATCAGGCAGGAAGGTGCCCTTACCCAACGGCAGTTCATGTGCTTGGGCGCTCATGCCCTCCATGCTCTCGCCATCAACGGTACCGGCAAAATCGATCAGGAGCACATCGCCTTCAGCGGCCCCGCGATCTTCTGTCATCGGTTCGCTGGCACCCATTTGATCGGCAAGCTTGCGAAGCATTTCCCCGACCAACTCATCGGTTACCTCGGTCACCGGTCGCTCCAGCGCGATAGCGCCGAAATCACCAGGCTCGATATCGGGCATCTCCTCGACTTCAAGCGTGTATTCCAGGTCGTTACCCTCATTGTAGTGCGCTCCTCGGAAGACCGGCTGAACCGCCAAGCGCAAACCGCGCTCGCTGGTCGCCTGCTTAGCACTCTGGGAAACCGCCTTCTCCACGACCTCTTTGATTACAGAGCCGCCGAATCGTTTAGTGACGACCGCCAGCGGAATCTTGCCCGGCCGGAAGCCCGGCAATTTCACAGTCCGTATCAGGTCCTGGAGCTTGGCCTGGACCTGGGCGTCAATCTCCTGAGCAGGGATGACAACCTTGAATTCGCGCTTAAGGCCGGCGACGCTAATCTCGGTAATCTGCATGTGCCTAACAACCTATCAGAAATTACGTCCCGTCTTCGCCAAGGCGGGACCAGAAGCGGCATAGTCCGTGGTGCGGGCGAAGGGACTCGAACCCCCACGACTCACGTCACTGGAACCTAAATCCAGCGCGTCTACCAATTCCGCCACGCCCGCATCGGCTACCGCCGCGCACGGCCACTCACCGCCACCGGTCGCCCGGCGCGGCAGTTCCTATAGCATAAGGATTTTGCCGCTAACAGGCTAATCGCAAAAATGCGAAACTAGTCGGTGCAGGTAGGACCGATAGCCTTTGATGTTTACACACCAAAGGCCCCCTCAAACGGCGGGCGCCCGCATCCGCGAGGCTTGCCTTCGCGCCATTAGGCGCGGGGCAGCAGTCGCTGCCTCATGCCGCAATAAGCTCACTGAAAACTTGGCGGAACACCGTCACCGCCAATGTCCTTAATTCATCGCACGAATCGGGGCGCTCATAATGGACGCTGAATCGCACATGAAGGATACCGGCTTGATCCCGAGACAGCTCCAACACCCGAGCGGTATTTACCAACCTGCCGTCGATTACCCGGCGATATACCGCACCGGCCGCCACCACTTCCTCGTTCCTGACTGCCCTGACTGTCCCTAAGCGCATGTTGCCCCCCTCGGCCGCCGTGTCATCCTACCCCGATCTATGCCCCCGACTTATGCCGGAGCATACCCGCCAGCGCACTTGAGAAACTACATTAGCCAACCGCCGCAACTTGATGCGTCGAAGCGTCGCAATGCCGTCAGGACGGCGGCGCTGTGACATATTCAGCATAGTCTAAGCCGAGCCAAAATCGCCGGCAACGCCTCGGGCAGGTCATCGGCGATCAGACCAGGACCGATGGCGGCGGCAGCCTCGCCATGCAGCCAAGTCGCGGCACAGGCAGCCTCGAACGTCGCCATACCCTGAGCCAACAGCCCGACCGCCAATCCTGCCAGCACATCGCCCGAACCTGCGGTGGCAAGGTCGGGCGGGGCGTTCGCATTGATCGCGGCGCGGCCATCAGACGCGGCAATCACGCTGTCGGCACCCTTGAGCAGCACCACCGCCCCACTGCGCGCCGCTGCCGCCCGTGCCCGAGCCAGCTTTGAGCCAAGCCCCGCCTCAACGGGAAACAGCCGGGCAAACTCGCCCTCATGGGGGGTAAGCAGGCAGTTGTCAGACAACCGCTCAAACAGAGCGTCCGGCATCCCGGCAAACGCCATCAGCGCATCGGCGTCAAGCACAACGGCCGGACCTGGAGCAGGCACCACAGCCAGCGCCGCCAGCACTCGCTCGCAAAGGTCCAAGGACATGCCGTTGCCGGGTCCAAGCAGTACGGCATTGCGTC
>JBAXKX010000079.1:0-10847 GCA_037135115.1 Rhodospirillaceae bacterium | reverse complement strand
CCGGCTTGGCCGCCTGCCAGTTATATTTTGCCTCGATCCCGCCGGGGCCGCTGATTGGGTTTTTGGCCTTGGGCAGGTAGACGGCGGGGAGGTCGAACATCAGCGAGTGGTCGGCGTCGATGATCCAGCCGAGTGTGAGGGCGACCGGCGTGCCTGAGCTGGCGGCGTCGAGCAGCACGGTGTCGGCGAAGCGGACGCTGATCTGGCCGGTTGCCAAGCGGCTACACCCAGATCGCAGCCGTCGATTTTGCCCCCAATGGAGATGCTTTCGCGGATGGTCCGCACCGCCGACAGCTTGTTGGCGTAGGTCAGTTCGCCGCCGGTGACGTTGCCGAGCGCGGTGCCGTCCTTCCTGACCACGCTTATCGACTGCTGGAACCGCCGCAGCACCCGGCTGGTCGGGGCGCCGCCGCCATCGAATGACCACAGGCGGCCATTGGCCTGAATTTCCAGACGGGGTTCATCGTCCCGGTAAAGGGTTGCCTCGGCTACGGTACCGGCGGGATTGCGGAAGACGACGTTGACGGCCTGATCCCCGATCCGCTCGACTGAGAGCGCCTGCACGACCTGCGCGGACACAATGCCAGCCACACAGGCACCGTTGCGGATGTCTTCAAGCCTCGCCATAGGAAGCCCCCAACCGAATTACCGCTTGTTCCGCTTTCATCCTGGGAACCCCGCTTTCAGCAGGGCGGCCTTCGTTTCCTCGAAGTTCTTCACCACGATATGCTGGCGACGCGAGTCTTCCTGAGCCGCGTCCCCGAGGAGGCCAAGCCGCTTCAGGACGTAGAACAACATGGCGTAACGGACCCGGAGAACGCCATGCCCGTCATCCATACCATAGTCCTTGGCCACGACCACCTTCTGGCTATCAGTGAGGGCTGGGTGAGGACAGATCACCACGTCGAAGCGGGTCTGCCAAAGCTCATCATCGGCGCCGGATGCGCCAGGGGTTGCAATAGCTCCAACGTCTAGAACCCGAGGTAACAGGAAATCTTTGAAACGGTTGTCGAGGTGACAAAATGCCCGCGTATGCCACATGAACCCATCAAACCCGAATGCGTGCGGGGTGACTCGCCGCCAGGTCGGTTCTGTGCGAAGCTTGCTCATCGACTGATACAGAACATCGATCGATCGCCCATCACGCACCGCCGCCAGCAGGGCGCGCAACACTGCCGGTGCGATGTCCCGCTTGGGACTCAGGGCGATATCTATCGAAGGCAGTTCAGAAATCCAGGAACTGGACAGATCTACCAGCCCTTCAGAAACCGAGCGGAGCCTCGACAGGTAGTTATGAGGGTCGGGCTTCAGAAAGCGCGGCTGGAATCGTTCTCCGGCCACATACCGCTTGGCGCTCTTATCGTAGATCGCGTTCTCGGGGGCTTGCTCCTGATACAGCGTCAAATCCTTGGACGCCTGGGGAACGGACACATCGAATGCCTCTATAATGTCGCCTCGATTTACACCGCCTTCCCAGAACAGCCGGAATTCTATGAACTCCAGCCGCTGTTCGATGCCCCATCGCAGGCTTCGTGCCTGTCCGCTCATTCTGCCCCTCCAATGGGGATAGAAAATATATTGACAGCGTTTCGCGTCCCGGATAGTTTCTATTCCCATACACAATGCGCTGTCAATCGGGATTTCGCGAACTGGCACGATCGCGTCTCGGGCGCAACGAAACCATCAATCATGGAGACGGAGCATGGCGAAGAACACCGGGGATGATTATCGCATTGGTTCGGTCTGTAACCGCAGCCAGACCTACAACCCGCGCACAGAGAAATACGTCGAACGGGATCGTTCCACTGGCCAGTTCACTCGGATCAAAGTCGATGGCGGGCCTTTCAAAGGTGTTGCGAAGGAGCAGGACCGCCGGCGCGGCGATAAGTAAGCCCACCAACGCAAAAAGCGGGCGGCCGGAGGATTGCTCCCGCGACCTTCCGCATTGCAGCTTTTCGGACACTGTGTCGCCCGGATCAGGTACGTGCGTCCCTCCCGGTGACGCGGTCGGCTTGGCAGTATCGACTCGTCATATCACCGCTTCACCTATCCCGGAATCGACATTCTAGCGATCGACAGGACATTGTTATCGCTTGTAACGTGTGCTATCAGCCTTGGGAACCTCGATGATTAGCTTCCAAATCAACGGCCGGACGGTCAGCCCGAACAATATCCGCGACGTGCTGGAGAAGGCGATGCTGGAGGGTGTAGAGGCACAGCTGCGCCAGCGTATCGGCTTGATCCGCGACCCTGAAACGGGGGAGTTCCCGACCCTGGTGGTCAGTGGCCCGAGCCTGTCCGAGCTTTCCATAAAGGTCGAAGGCTCGCCGGAGCTGGTTGCCCAGGTCAAGGCACGGCTGTCCGGCGACGATGAAGTGGACGAAGAAATGACGAAGCTTCAGCCCGAAGCCCCGAAAGCGTTCCTCAGCTTCACCTGGGACGACAAGCCGCTGGCCGAGCAAATCGCCACCGCGCTGATGGCCAGCGGCATCGAGACGTTCTGGGCCCCATGGTGCATCGGTCCAGGGGACAGTTTCCGGGAGAAAATCGAGGAAGGGCTGGGTGACTGCACCCACTTCATTGTTCTCATGACCCCCAATTCCATCGGGGCCTCGTGTGTTACTCCGAATTCAGCAGCAAACTTGGAGAAGCAAGCCGCAGCATCTGTGACTAAGATTGAGTCTGCGGCCAGAACCGGTTAAATAACATCTTTGACTGAGGCAGCAGACGAATCTGGAACAACAGCGCTGACTACAGAGCCAGCACGGGTCGCCGCCACAAGAATTGGAACCAGTTCATGAGAAAATCCTGGTTTGCTTGCTTTTCCTCCACGCTTTCGTGCTGGCCGATCAAAATTTTACTCTCCTTTCTTGCTCTGGAGTAAATACGTGTGGTCAGCCTCAACAATACCGGACAGTGTTTCTGCGCTTGTTCGAGCATCTTTCAGAAGCAGCCCATTGGATTGACCTCGCCTAACCACTCCATTGGTTCCACAGTGTGGACATGATTGATCATCATGCGTCCGATTTTCTATTGCTGCAATAGCTTCAGTGCGTTGCTCTGGAGTCATGAGATCAACCTGGGAGAGCCATGACCGATAGGTTGTAGTGTCCATTACACCCTCCGGTTGTCAAAGTATCATTTTCTTATCCTTCAGAAAATAATTCAACCACAGATTGGTATGCATAGCCAGCGCTTAAAGCGCCTTGGTGGACCAAGTTTTGTTTTCATCCCGCATAACTTGCTGCACTACGCCTGCCTCACCTTAGATATAAACTTTTCGACTTCCTGCGACAGGTTCTGGGACTGCGTACCGAGGTTATTGGCGGCAGAAAGCGTCTCGCCCGCTCCCTGCCCTGTTTCACCAGCAGCATGGGCCACACCGGAAATGTTCGATGAAACTTCCCGTGTGCCCTTCGATGCCTCGCTCACATTGCGGGCAATCTCGCGGGTCGCAGCACCCTGCTCTTCAACTGCGGACGCAATGGTCGTGGATATCTCGCTCATGCGCCGGATCGTTCCCGTGATACTCTTGATGGCATCGACGGTCGTACTGGTCACTCTCTGCATCTGACCAACTTGCGATTGGATATCGCCGGTCGCCTTCGCGGTCTGATTGGCAAGGTTTTTTACTTCGCTGGCGACGACCGCGAAGCCCTTGCCCGCCTCACCCGCCCGCGCCGCTTCGATCGTCGCATTGAGAGCAAGCAGGTTGGTCTGACTGGCGATATTGTTGATCAACTGGACGACTTCGCCAATCTTCTGGGCGGCTTCGGCCAGGCCGTTCACGGTGGTGTTTGCCCTGTTCGCTTCATCGACCGCTGCCACTCCGATCTTAGTGGACTACGCAACCTGCCGCGAAATCTCGTTGATCGAACTTGTAAATTCCTCAGTGGCAGACGCCACTGTTTGAACATTGGCAGAAGCCTGTTCAGCCGCCGCAGCGACGGCGGTGCATCGGCGATTGGTCTGTTCGGCATTAGCGGACATAGACTAGGCGTTGTGTTGTAATTGCTTTGCTGCTGACGAAACGGTAGTGACTACCGTACCGACTTTTCCTTTGAAATCCCCGATCAGCCTATTGAGACTATCCATGCGAGCCAGTTTTGCCTGATCTTCGACGCGCTGTACTTCAGTAAGCCGATCCGCCTCAATAGCATTTTTCGCAAAAACCTCGACGGCGCTAGCCATGGCGCCGATCTCGTCCGAGCGGCCAAGACCAGGAATAGTCAGTCTTTTGTTGCCCGCCGACAATTCGCGCACCGCCTCGGTCATGGCACCGACCGGTCGGGCAATTAGGGATGCCAGCGCCAAGCCCAAGGCGATTGCCACGATCAGCGAGGCGATAGCTCCACCAATTGAGACGCTAAAGCCCTGGACAAATGCGTTGCCTTGGTCGGCCGTGCGGGTCACCAGCAGGCCGCGCTCAGCTCCATCGATTTCGGCAACCAGTCCACGCAAGCCATCCATCGACGCCTTGCCCATCTGAGGTCGTCTCGTCACATCATTCCCAGCAATCGCGGGAGCCACAGCGACAGAGTGGGCATGTATGTCACCATAATCAGGAAGACTAACATGGTGATCAGCCACGGCATGACCGCCACCGTAAGTTCGGTGATGCCCATTTTCGTGATGCCGCTCGCGACATAGAGATTAAGGCCCACTGGCGGGTGGCACATACCAACCTCCATGTTGACCGTAATCAGAATGCCTAAATGCACGGGGTTGATGCCCAGGCGCATGGCCACAGGGAACAAGATCGGCGCCATTATCAGGACGATCGACGACGGCTCCATGAAATTACCAGCCACCAGAAGCAACAGGTTGGTCACCAACAAGAACGCGGTGATGCCCAAGTCTTGCGATACGATCCATTCAGCAATAGCCTGCGGGATATTTTCGGAAGTCAGTACGAACGAGAACAACACAGCGTTGGTAATGATATAGAGCAACATCGCGCTCATGCTGGCCGAAGACAACAGTACTTTGGGCACGCCGCGTAAAGGCATGTCTTTATAAACGAACACCGCGATGATGAAGGCGTAGACCGCGCTCATGGCCGCTGCCTCGGTGGGGGTGAACATGCCACTGTAGATGCCGCCGATGACGATGACGATCAGCGACAGGCCCCAGATCGCCTCTCGGAAAGATTTGAAGCGCTGGGCGACGCTCGCCTTCGCCATGCAAGGGTATTTATTTTTCCATGCCAAGTACCAAGTAACGCCGCCCAGCATCGACGCAAGAATAAGACCGGGAACGACGCCAGCCATGAACAATTGTCCGACCGAGGTGTTAGTTGAAACCGAGTACATCACCATCACGATTGAGGGTGGGATCAGTATGCCCAACGCTCCGGACGTGGTGATGATCCCTGCTCCGAATCGATTGGGGAAGCCTTGCTTTACCATCGCCGGAAGAATAATGGAGCCGATGGCCACCACCGTCGCCGGGCTGGATCCGGAAACAGCGGCGAATAGCGCGCACCCCATGACGCCGGCTAACGCCAAGCCCCCATGCCAATGTCCGACCATTGAGGTGGCAAACTTGATCATGCGGCGCGCCACGCCGCCATGAGTCAGAAAGTTTCCCGCCAGAATAAAGAACGGGATGGCCATGATCTCGAATTTTTCAATTCCGGTGAACAGTTTGAGCGCCACGGCCTGAATTGGCACATCGGTCATGGTGAAGAGAAAGGTAAGAACCGTAAGTCCAAGAGAGATAGAGACAGGCATACCGGTCAGCATCAAAACCAGGAGCAGGCCGAAGATGATGGCTGCGGTCATTGGGATTTCTCCTGTCTAGAGGCGGCCTTGCGCTCGTGATGGCCTATGTCGTGAGGGTGTAAATTGTCATCAAGGGCAAACCAGTTCATGTCTTGTGCTTCGCGTTGCTGGTCGGTGGTATCCTCCTCAAGGCCTTCCACATGGCCATGATCGTGGTGTGGCAAATCACCGGTCCGAACGAAGCTGACGCACACCTGCAGGAAACGAAAGCACATCAGATATGATCCGAGGGGAATCGCCATATAAACGATCCACATTGGCCATTCCAAGTCGGAAGAAACTTGGTCGGTTCCGGCCATTTCCCAAACAAAACCTGCCCCCAGCGTGCCCACCAATCCGGTAAATGTGGCGCCCGCCAACAGCCCGAAAATTATGAACTTCCCGCGCCAGGAGGCGTTCAGGCGATTGATCATGACATCTACGCCCACATGAATGCCGGTGCGCACTCCATAGGCCGCGCCAAATTTGGCCATCCACACGAACATGTAGATGCAAAGTTCTTGCGCCCAGCCCATATGTATTTGAGACATGATAGGATGAAGAAATGGGATACCCGCCGCGAACCGGTGAACAACAGCCGCGAAAATTGTGAGCGTGGCGGCCGCCATGAGAAAGGCTATCAGACACTCTTCAATATGATCGAGCAGCTTCATCGTTGAAACTCCGTGCACGCATGCGCGCCCCCCCAGTAGGGGCACCGACTAAACGGCGCCCCGCGAGGGCAAGAAGGCGCTCCGACGAATGGTTACTTGGAAACGCCGGTTTCTTTGTAAAATGCCTCGATCAAGTCCTTGCCCACGCGCGAGGCCATTTCTTCGTGAACTGGCAACATCGCCTTACGCCAAGCCGCCCGCTCGGTGTCGGTCAATTCATGGAACTCGGTCTTGCCTGATGCTTTCATCGCCGCCAGCGCGTTGTCATTTTCTTTCTGGGCGATGGTGTTGGCGAGGAGGGTGGCCTCGCGCATCGCCTCTTCCAGACCGGAGCGGACATCGGCCGGCAAGCCTTCCCAGAATTTTCTGTTTACGATCACGGCGTAACCAAGATAACCATGGTTTGATATCGTAGCGTTCTTTTGAACTTCATGCATTTTTTGAGTATACATGTTAGATGGTGGGTTTTCCGTTCCATCCACCACGCCCGTTTGCAGAGCTTGATAGACTTCCGAGAAGGCCATTACCTGGGGCATGGCGCCGAGCGCACGAATTTCCGCATCCAAGACCTTGGACGACTGAATTCGCATCTTCAGGCCGTGGAAGTCCTCGGGCATCTTCAGCGGCCGGTTTGCGCTCATTATCTTGAAGCCGTTGTCCCAGTAGGCGAGGCCGATAAAGCCCTTGGCTTCAAGTTTCTTCAGGAGGCTTTTACCGAGCGGTCCATCGGTTACCTTGCGGAGCGCGGCCTTGTCGGGAAAAATGAATGGTAAGTCAAAAACTTCAAACTCACGCGCGCCCATGGGGCCGAACTTGGCGAGGGATGGTGCCAGCATTTGCACGGCACCAATCTGGAGCGCCTCCATTTCCTCTTTGTCTTTATATAGCTGGCTGTTAGGGTAGACCTCGATCTTGACTTTGCCGCCCGTCTTCTTTTCTGCTAGTTCTTTAAAACGATCGGCGGCCTTGCCTTTTGGCGTGTCCTGGGCCACGACATGGCTAAATTTAATGATGATTGGTTGTTGGGCGACAGCCGAACTTCCAACCAGAAGCCCAGCCACTAACGTTAGTAGCGCTACATATCTCATTGCGCGGATACCTTCCACCTAAGGCTCATTTATATTTATTTGTTGGCACCGATCCAATCGTTCCCAGTTGGCCGTGACAGAATCGGCTTCACGAAACTATCATGGCGGAGGACTAACCAGTTTACCACTGATTTGCGTGCGCAATCAGGTCGCCAGCGATGGCGGGACTCTCTTAACTCCGCCCCATCGCTGTCTAGACAGAGGGGTCCACCTCACATGGGGTATGACCGACCCCCTTGGCTACGCGGCCAAAATTGGCAACGTCTAGCTAAGGGGTGTTGTGCCCGGAGCGATTCCGGCCTATGCACTTGGCGGCTATCGCCACAAAAGAACATTGGGAGACTGTAACGCCATGGCCGATGCCAACTACCACCGTGCCGACGATGACGATGACGATGAAGACGGTCAGGAACCGGAAGTAGGCAAGTCAGATAAGCCGACCAAAGATGAGGCTGCGCCTTATACGACTATTCAACAAAACTTGTTCAAGTCACGGGTGGTTCTGATCTTCGGCCAGATCACTATGAAGCTGGCCCAAACAGTTTCTGCCCAAATGCTGGCGCTTTCGGTCGAGAACGATGACCCGATTCGAATTTTCATCAATTCGCCTGGCGGACATGTCGAGGCCGGCGACACAATCCACGACATGATTCGCTTTATTAAACCCGACGTAAAGGTATTGGGCACCGGTTGGGTTGCGAGTGCGGGCGCCCACATTTTCCTTGGTGCCAGTCGCGACAATCGTTTCTGCCTGCCCAACACACGCTTCTTGATTCATCAGCCGCTGGGCGGCGTTGGTGGCAAGGCTACTGATATCGCCATCGAGGCTAGAGAGATTATCAAGATGCGTGAGCGTCTTAACAATATTATTGCCCATGAGACAGGACAGCCTATTGAAAAGGTTGAGCGTGACACTGACCGCAACTATTGGATGAGTGCAGAGGAGGCTCAGGCTTATGGCTTGGTTACGCATATCATTGAACGCAGCGATCAGCTGTCCTAAATCGTATTTCAATGAGTAGTCATTCGCATAGTGCAGTCCCTGGCCTGCTGCCCCCGGCGGGGTCGCAGGTTCCAGTCCCTGATACAAATTAAGAGCCCGGGCGCGCGGGCCAACTGTTAACCTGTGGTGGCTTTGCGTCCGGCTTGCAAGCGGCCGTCAAAGGTGCCATTGCTGTGACATGGAGTGCGCGCATGAAGCTTGGATACCTGACTATCGGTCGTGCTAGCTTCGTCTACATCCACGACCTTGTGATGTCGGCGCTAGCCGTTGTCATTGCGTTATATCTGCGTGTTGGCGACGATGCCTTCGGGCCTTACTTTGCGGCGATGCAGCCGGCCATATTACTCGCGGTGGTGATTGCGACGGCGACATTTCGGTTGTTTGGGCTTTACCGCGGTATTTGGCGGTACGCTTCGGCACTAGATATGGTTCAGGTAATCAAGGCGGTAAGTGTATCCACGGCCTTGTTTGCCCTCCTTACCGTCGTTATTGGCCATATCATGCCGTTGCCCGACCCGCTGCCGCGCTCGGTCCCGCTAATTTTCTGGCTGGTGCTGGTGACTTTGCTGGCCGGTCCGCGATTCGGCTACCGGCTGCTGAAGGACGAACGCAGCGCGAGGCGGGCACCTCAGTGCGGTCAAGGTAGCATTCCGGTACTCCTTATCGGCGTTAGCGACGCCGCAGCGCTTTTTATCAGCTCGTTGGTTAATGAGCCTCATGCGCCTTACCGTGTGGTCGGCGTGCTCGATGAGAAAGACCGCGGCCGGAGGGTCGGACGCGATATTCGAGGCGTGCCGGTGCTGGGCAGTATCGACCAATTAGTTCAGGTGGTGGACCTGCTAAATCAGCGCGGACAGCGACCTCATCGACTCGTCTTGGCGAAAAGCCAAGCCGAGCTGCCGGGAGGTGCGGTTCGTGCGCTGTTGGATCAGGCCGAGGGACTGGGGCTGCAACTGACCAGGCTGCCCAGCATGTTGGAGTTCAAGGAAGCTCTCGGCGAAGGCAAGATTGAACTCCGCCCGATCGCTATCGAAGATCTGCTGGGCCGCCCCCAGGCGGTGCTGAATCGCTCGGCGATCCGGGGGCTAATCGCCGGGCGCCGTGTCTTGGTGACCGGGGCTGGCGGCACTATTGGCAGTGAGTTGTCCCGCCAAATTGCCGCCCTTGGTCCATCTTCGCTGGTTCTGGTCGAGAATGGCGAGTTTAATCTTTACAGTATTGACATGGAGCTGCGCGAGCGCTTTCCGGCGTTGAATATACGAGCGATTATCGCCGACGTGCGCAATTGCGATCGTATCCTACGTTTGTTTCAGGAAAGTCGGCCTGAAATGGTTTTTCACGCTGCCGCCCTTAAACATGTGCCGTTGGTTGAGGAGTGCGCCGCCGAGGGGGTGCTGACCAACGTCATCGGAACACGCAATGTCGCCGATGCCGCCCGATCAGTCGGCGTTCGGGCCATGGTCTTAATCTCCACCGATAAGGCAGTGCGGCCGAGTAGCGTAATGGGGGCGACCAAGCGTATAGCCGAGGCCTATTGTCAAGCGCTTGATACCCTGGCTGTCCGGGAGGCATTGGCCGGTACGGAGACGCCGACTCGCTTTGTGACCGTGCGCTTTGGCAATGTGCTGGGCTCCAGCGGCTCGGTAGTCCCGCTGTTTCGGCGACAATTGGCGCGTGGTGGGCCGATCACCGTTACTCATCCGGACATGCGGCGCTACTTCATGACGGTGCGCGAGTCGGTTGAACTGGTGCTCCAGGCATCGGCCCACGGCCTTGCCCACCCCGATGAGCGCGGCTGTATCCTGGTGCTTGACATGGGTGAGCCGGTACGCATCGTCGATATGGCGCGGCAGATGATTTTGTTGTCAGGCCACAAACCTGACATTGATATAAAAATCGAATACATCGGTATGCGTCCCGGGGAAAAGTTATTTGAGGAAATACTCTACGCCGCCGAGAAACCATCACGCACCGAAGCCGACGGCGTGTTCCTTGCTTCGCCGCAGGTGCTCGACTTTTCCCGGCTCAATTGCTCTATCGGCGAGCTTGAGACAGCTGCAGCTGCCGGCTGCGACACACAAATGGTGGACATCATCCGCAGGATCGTACCAGAATACCGAGCTATGGTTGGTGAGGACTGCCACAGCCGTGATGCGCGATCATGAAAATGCGATGACACAGCGAACAACCCTTGCATGGCCGGTTTGTCTGTGGCATGTTTCGCCGCGTTGAGACACCCCGCTGCGGTAGCTCAGTGGTAGAGCACTCCCTTGGTAAGGGAGAGGTCGAGAGTTCAATCCTCTCCCGCAGCACCAGCCTT
>JBAXKX010000078.1:0-10878 GCA_037135115.1 Rhodospirillaceae bacterium | reverse complement strand
GTTCGCTCACGATAGCTGAGGTGGAAACAGCTCCCCCCATCACCTACCGTGATCAAAATACAGGTAATACCACATCATTTTGCACGCGCAGGCTCACTAATGGTCGCCATGCCGTACCATAGCGAGAAAACTATATTGAATATATAAGCAGGACCGAATAAATCGAATTGTCTTTCACAGGCAAAGGCTGCCCAGCCAGCGGCAATAAATAACGCCACGCCTCCAGCTATGCTCAGCAAGTAATTGTCGGCCAATCCACTCAGATAAATAGTGGTCAGCATCAAGCCAAATAGAGAGAAACAGCTAAGGTGAATGATTCTCATGATTGACCATGAGCGATTTTATTTCGCAAGTACTCATCAATTGAAGGTAAACACAGGTCGGTTCTGGCCCCAGTGCTACTACCAGTGCTACTACCCGAGCTACCTTCCGACTGTGCGCATGATGCCCCCATCACAAGGCTGAACAGGCCGGCAATGGCTGGGATTTGTAGTGAAAAATCTACCATGGCGTGCAGCCCGACCATTACCAGCAACGATAAGCCCAGGCAAAGGAAATGACGATTGCGCCGACGCCGCCTAAGGCCACGCCAAGCCAGCCAAGCCATGCCGCCCGGAATGGCCGCAAAGGTGATTGCTCCGGGAACACCAAGCTCGACCGCCAGTTCAAGATAGTCATTCTCAAGCTTGACACGGGGCTGTGGCAGTTCTGCATCACGATACATTGTGAATATGTCGGCAAACGTACCATAACCGCAACCGGTCAAAGGCGCATCGGCGATGGCCCGCAAGGCGAGGCTGTAGGCGTGCCTTCTTTCCTGAAGCCCGACGAGAAAGCGGTCGTCACGGGTGAAGGAACCCAAACCGATCATCCCGGTCAGTCCAAAGCCGACTCCGCCTAAGATGATCACCAGCAATAACGCCTCCCGCCAGCGCAGGACCTTGGCATAAGCTAGCAGCAGGGGAAAGCAGGCAAACGCCGACGCGCAAGCGAGCAGCCCCCCCCGCGATCCGGTTCGCCAGAGGGCCAAGGCGAATAGCGGAATTGCCGCAGCATATAGCCAGCGTCGGGTCAGCACTAAGGTCAGTGCCTGGCCCAGTCCTTGCCGGGTCAAAATATCGATCCGGTACTCGGTCGTCGGCGCTAGCAGCAATGTCAGCGCCGTCAATATCAACAAGCCTAAAAGTGTGGCGAAATGGTTTGGATTGGGAAAGGGGCCACCGAGGCGGAGAGTTCCGTAATCCGTCGCTCCAGTATTCGTCACCTCAGCTTCCACACCCAAACCATCCAGACCTAAACCGTCAAGGATGAAGGCGTAGAAGGTCAGGCCAATCCCGGCGACGACGACGGCAGCGAGCAAGGAGCGGGTACCATCGTCACGGCTCGCATATTGTGCGCTGAGCCAAAAGATCGCGCCATAAGTCAGTAGTCGCATCAGGGCGGTGACGGTTGCGTCCGGACTGACGCTGATGGTTGAGGCCAGCGGCCGTTCCAGCGCGACAGCCGCCCATAGCCACACGGGATGTCCGACACCGGAGGGCAGGATTGGGCTAATTTGTAACAAGATCCAAACCAACGAAACCGCGAACGGCAAGGCCACCGGCGCTAATTGCATGAGGCCGACCGGCGCCGCTGTCTTACATCCGGCGCGTGCGAACGACCATGCCAGCATCAGTCCGCCGGTACCTGTCGCCATTAGGCTCCATGCTATGGGCCGGTTGCCGCCAGCATAAAGAGCCGTAGTCATGATCAGGCCAAGCAGCAGCACTGGAACGATAGAGGGCAACATAGTTCTCGCACAGGTCGAACCACGGTCAGACATCAACGCCCCCATTTCGCTTAAACTGAAGCGAAAACCAGGGCGGTCGCAGCAATGCGCGCATAAATGATGATGCTCCAAGGCCGCAAAAAGCCAAGGACTGGGGCAGCACCACGGCCAGAACAATGATGTCCACCACTAGCATTCCCAGCGCAACTCCCGTGACACCAATGGCCCCCGCGATTGCCGTTGCCACTGCGAGCCCGATCATGGAGGCGAGGAAGAAGGCGACCGCCGTGCGCTGGTGGTAGTTGGCGGCAAAAAGGACACCGGATGCCGTGCTCCAAACCACATGGAGCAAGGTTGAGCCGAGCAGCAAGGCAAACGCCGTCGTGTCCAGTCCAAGTTGACCGCAGGTCCACAGCGGGTGGATAACAGGGCCAAGCGCGGCGGTGATGATCGTCGCTGCCACACCAGTCCACCATGCCGCCCGGCAGCCGCAGCCATGGAGCATCCGTACGGTTTCCAGCTGGCCTGCCCCGTGGGCGAGGGACATTTCTGGAAGCAAGGAGCTGCGCACGACCATGGTCATTTGCAGGGACAACCGAGCCAGCGTGCGTGCGGTGGTAAAGACCGGAACCGCCGCCGGACCACAAACCATACCAGCGACGAGCACGAAGCCCTCGCCGTTAAGGGCCTGCCCGATCGGCCATAATAGATAGGACGCGGCAGGTCGCAGCAGCCGCCGCAGTTCCCGACTGTCAAAATGTCGCAAGCCGTGGGCCACAAAGCCGGGAAACAGCCACGGCGTCAGTCGGCGCACCGCCGCCACAGCCGCAATCATGGCCACAGTTCGGGCGGCGATATGGGCGGCCACAACTGCCACCACTCCGCCACTGCAAGCAAGGGCAATCATAACGGCAGCAAATTCCAGTACTCGGACGACACTGCCGAGGAAGACGCTGAGCGGATAGTTGCCGGTGGTCCGCAGCGCCCCACAGGCCAACCCCAGTTGTTGCTGGATGACCAACACAAGTACACACATCAGGATAAGCGCCGTAATCGCCTCTTGCGGCTCCAACGGCCGCAGGAGCGTCGTCAGCAAGGGACCGACCATTACGATCACCAAGGCCGTCAATACCAGCAGAAGCAAATTGAACAGCGTTCCGCCAACCCAGGCGGTGTGATAGACTCGAACCATGGCCTCACGGTCTGACATCCCCGCCTGCATGGTCATGTCATTGATCGACACAAAGCCGAAACTGGCGTCAAACTGCATCAAATGGACCGGAATAGTCCAAATCATCAGCCATGCGCCATAGGTTGCGCTGTCCCAATAATGGAGGTACATCGGCACGGTTGCAACCTGAAGCGCCACGCCAACGATCTGTTCGCCAGCGTGGGCGGTCAACGCCCGGGTCATGCGCTGTTTCAAGGTACCGGAAAACATCGGCGCTCACTGAACCCCTGAGGCATAGTCTGCACAATACATCAATGACGGCTGGCCTGATTAGGGTTTTCCGTGGTGTGAATTTGTTGCATTTGTTGCATTTGCTGGGTTTGCTGGGTTCGTTGTACTTGCTGAGTGGCGGGCTTGGTCGCTTGGACTTGCTGGACCACAGGCAAAACACTGGATGCCTGGGAGGCAGCCTGCATAACGGGGGGTCCAGCCAGTGGTGCCGCTTGAATTGAAGCACTGGTAATCGCCGCTGCCGCCTGTGGTGCAGCTTGAATTGCGGCACTGGTAATCGCCGCTGCTGCCTGTGGTGCCGCTTGAATTGCGGCACTGGTAATCGCCGCTGCCGCTTGTGGTGCCGCTTGAACCACGGCCGACACTATGCTGGCTGCCTGCGCCGGTAGCGCCAGGGTCGCCGCTGATGCAATTTGGGCGGCCAGGGCGGGATTTTGCATGACCAGTCCGCTCAGGAACAGCTGTACCGCCTCGTCATTGCCTGCGGCCAACGCCAGCCCGCCATCAAGAGCCGCCTGTATGGCGGTTGGCAGCGCCATGCTCTCCGTCAGTGCGAATTGTGCCAAAGATACGGAGCATTGCCCAAGAATCGCAAGTGCCAAGAGTGCTGCTTTAATCACGTGGGATATCATCTCAGCCCCTCACACTATTTGCCCCACCCCGCAAGGTAATCCATGGATACTATATTGTTTCATCGAATACCCAAAGTGAATTATATGGCAAGATGGCTTATGGCGTGAGGGCTAAGCCGGGTGATAACGCTGTCTTCGATGACTAGCATGTCCATGCTGGTTCGCAGGAAGCAGGAGAGCGCTTCCACCGGCTGGCAGACCAGCGGTTCGTTTTCGTTGAACGAGGTGTTTAGCACCATCGGCACCCCTGTCTGCCGGGCGAAGGCCGAGATTAACCGCCAATAGCGGCCGTTATCGGCCTCGGTGACTGTTTGAAGCCTTCCTGTGCCGTCGATATGAGTTACGGCTGGAATGAATGGCCGTTTGTCGGGCCGGATGCGGAACACCTGGAGCATAAAAGGCACGTCGCCAGTAGTTTCAAACCACTCGCTTACAGCTGCGCGAAGTACCGAAGGGGCAAACGGTCGAAACGATTCTCGGCGCTTAATCTTGTGGTTGAGAATGTCTTTCATTTCGGGGCGGCGCGGGTCGCCCAGGATGCTGCGGTTGCCCAAGGCGCGCGGTCCCCACTCCATGCGGCCATAAAACCAGCCGACCACCTTTCCTTCGGCGATAGTTGCGGCAACCCGTTCGCACAATTCTGTTTCATCCGGGCAGTGCTCTATTTTATGGCCTGCCAGCTCCGCAGCGTTTTCGTCCAGCAGCCGAATGATCTCGGATTGCGTAAATGATGGCCCAAGAGCGGCGCAAGTCATGGCTTTGCCGCGCGGGTGCCCCAGCACGCCGGACCAAACGTGAAGGGCCGCCCCGATGGCACCGCCGGCATCACCAGCGGCCGGCTGCACAAACAGTTCGGTAAAGTCCGATCGCTCCTTGATCTTGCCGTTGGCCACCGAATTCATGGCGCAGCCACCGGCAAGGCATAATTGGGTCGCGCCGGTACGGCGGCTCGCCTCGCGGAGCACATGAAAGAAGGCGTCTTCGTAGACCGCTTGCAACGAAGCGGCCATATCGGCATGAAATTCCTCCACGGGCGCTTCCGGCTGGCGTTTGGGTCCAAGCAAGGTAATCAATTTCGGCGAATAAACCCGGCCAAAGTTAGGACGGCCATCGGGCCATCGTTCGGCGATGCCTTCGGAATGGTGGGTGAAATATGCAAGATCAAGGGCGAAGCGGCCATGCTCATGCAGCCGCAGCATCGAGTTAATCGCGTCCTTGAACTGCGGTCGCCCGTATGACGCAAGCCCCATGACTTTGTACTCATCGCCATAGGACGCAAAGCCCAGATACTGGGTGATCGCCAGATAGAAAAGACCCAGCGAATGGGGGAAGGCCACCCGGTCGAGAATATCTATCCGGCTGTTTTGGCCATATCCCCACATTACGCTAGCAAAATCACCAAAACCGTCGATTGAGACCAGGGCCGCTTGCTCGAACGGTGAGACCAGGAACGAACTTGCGAGGTGGGCTTGATGGTGCTCGACGGCATGGAGTCGGGCCCGCAGCGTGTGCCCCGGAAAAGCCTTGCGCCACTGCTCGCCAAGGTTGTCGCTACCCACCGCCCCTGCATGGTCCAATCGGCGGCGGATGGCCGTCAGAGGCGGCCGATGGCGCAGCACATAGGCGATTTTACGCCAAAATGCCGCCAGCGTGTTGCGGTTGATGGCGATATGGTCGACGCGGTCGGGTTGCATCCCGGCTTGCTTCAGGCAAAACTCGATCGACTGCGCGGGAAAGCCAGCCCAATGCTTGACTCGGCGGAAGCGCTCCTCCTCAACGGCCGCAACCAGGATGCCGTCAACCACCAGACATGCCGCCGAATCGGCGTGATAGGCATTAAGGCCAAGAATTACCGTCATCTGCCGATCTAGCCTCCCTTCGATAATTCGATATGCAGGCAATTTGTCCTTGACACGCGAATTAAGTAGGACCAACATCCTGAAACAAGACGCCGGTCATGAACCACCTCATTTTGGAGTCAGGATCAGCAAAGTTGGCAATCAATCAATCATAAGTCGGTGTCAAACCCTAATTAGGAGAAAATACGCCCATGTCTACGATCCAGCCCCTTGACGATTCCGGGCACCCCATCCCGGTCCTGCGGCTTAAGTCGGGCGGCGCCCGTATAGCAAGCGCTGCGGCCATCAGCACGAGAATCGGCCCCTTTGCCGGGGATATCCGGGTGATCGCGCTTTTCGCTACCGGCCCGGTATTTATCAGGACCGGTGATGCCACGGTGGTCGCGACCGGTACCGACCACTTTTTCCCCGAGGGCACCTACTGCGACGTGTCGTTGGGCGACCAACGTCAAGGCCGGCACAGCCATCTGGCCGTGATCCGGGCCGAAGTAGATTGCACCTTGTATATCTCGGAAAAGGAGTGAACGCCATGCTCGTCACCATCGGACGCGGGACCAGCCCGTTGCGGGGCAGCGTGATAGGCGCGCTCAACACCGCAAAGGGTGCCGACATTGCCGCAGCAGCCAATCTAAACCTTGGCGACGCTGGCGGCAATTACCTGAAGATCACAGGCGCCGCCACCATCCTCACCCTGGGCACTGCCCCAGCGGGAGCCATGCGCTGGCTTCATGTTGCCGGAGCGATAACCTTGCGCCATGATCCTGCCGCTATTATCCTACCGGCTGGTCTTGACCTGACGCTTGCCGCTGGCGACGTCATCGTCGTGACCAGCGAGGGTGCCGGGTTGTGGCGGTGCCTTGGTGTCAGCCCTGCCAAGAGCGATGCTGTGGCCTTGTTCGTCAAGGCCGATTCCGGCTCGGTGGTTTTCGTCAAGACCGCCGCCGGCACACTCTCGATCAAGTCGGGAACTCGGGCCGAGTGCGCTGGCAAGGTATTCCGCTTCGATGCCGATACACCGGTGGTCATGCCGTCGCTCAGTGGCGGCAGCGATTACGCTATTTATCTTTGCGCCGACGGCACGGTTCGGGCAGACTCCAGTTTCACAGCTCCAACCGGTTATACCACGGCAAATTCGCGGCGGATCGGGGGCTTCCATTACGGATTGGTCGCACCTGGCACCACGGTGGGCCAAGATGGCTTTCGCAACTTCGGTTCGGTAAGCCGCAGCGGCACTACCACGAGCAGCAGCAAAGTCATCTCCGGCCTGTCAACCACCACCGATCTGGTACCGGGCTTGAACGTGACCGGCACCGGTGTCGGGTCAGCTACTCGTCAGAACGCAATAATCGTATCAATCGACAGTTCAAGCGAGATTACCCTTGATATCGACAGCACGGCTAGCGGAACGGTAACCTTGACCATTGCCCAGCCGGGCTTCGCCTGGACGCAAGCCGCACTCAACGCCATCGCGGGTATTAACGCTTGGTCGTTGTGGGACCTGAAATGGTATCCCGCCTGTCCCGATCCTCGCGGCATGGCCTGCATCAACGGCGCGTTCTGGAGCGCCATATACCTAGTCGGGATCAACCATGGCACGGTTGGAGCCAGCGCCTACAACCAGACGATAGCATCCGGCGCTAGTGGAGGATCATGCAAGGTACCGGCCGCGTTCGGCGGCGACGGCACGGCCACCTATCCTTTTGTCGGGTTTTACCAGTCGCTGGATCTACTGACCGCCTATGGAATGCGTCCGCCGAGCTACGCCGAATTCTCCGCCCTGGCCTATGGCGTCCAGGAGGGCGATCAGCTCAACAGCACCCCGGCCGGTACAGTGCATAACACCGGCTTCACCTCCCGGTGGGGTATTGAGCAGGCGGCAGGAGTCTATGGCATCTGGTCGGAAAAGCAGATCTACATGAATAGCGGCGGCTGGAGCGGCACGGGCATGGAGGGGCGCGGCCAGGAATATCTCGCTCAGCGCGCCTTGATGTTTGGCTTCGATGGTCCATACGACACGAGCCGTCCACGTGCCGGTTCCCGTTGCCTGAGCACCATGGATATGGAATCATTCGCCGGGTGGTACGCCCCCCGCGGCGTCTGCGCGCATCAAAGAAGCTAAACCGGGGGGAAGGCTAAGAATAATGCTATACTTCGGCGCGGACTTGCCCTGTTTGGCGAGACCGCGCCTGAGGGACTGATCCATGAGAATACTTTGAGAATACTGTTCTTGACCACCGACGCCTATGGCTGTAGCGGGGGAATCGCGCGCTGTGTCAAGGATTTCTGCGAGGCGATGAGCCGCTCGGACCTGATCGGGCGGGTCGTCGTCGTGCCCCGCCACGAGGGCGGATTGCAAAACGATCCCGCCCCCACCAAAGTCGAGGTAATGCCGCCTGTAGCCGGGCTGGGACTGGCCGGGTTTATGGCTATGACCTTGCGAGCGGCGGCTCTGGCAGGGCCATTCGATTTGATCTTTTGCGCTCACCTTCACTTGTTGCCGTTCGGGCGGCAAGTTGGTCGCCTGCTTGGGGCACCGACGGTGGTGCTTTTGCATGGCATTGAGGCCTGGAGCCAACGGCAAGGCCTGCGAGGCCGGTTGTCCGATGCGCCGGCCGGGGTAATCGCCGTCAGCCAGATCACCCTCGACCGCTACTTGGACTGGAGCCGGGTACAGCCGCGTTGGCAGACGGTGTTGCACAACCCAGTGCGTTTATCACATTTCACTCCGGGGCCACGCGATCCCGCCTTGGTCGCCCGCTATGGCCTAGCCGGACGCCGGGTCATCCTGACGCTTGGCCGCATCGACGGCGCAGAGCGGCGCAAGGGCTTTGACGAGGTTCTGACGGCGCTGCCCCAGCTGGTTCGCATGGTGCCAAATCTGATTTACATGATCGCTGGCGGTGGCGATGGCCAAGGAAGGTTGGCGGCCATGGTCGCCGAGGCCGGGCTATCGGATCATGTCGTATTCACCGGATTTGTCCCGGAGGCGGAGAAGGTCGAGCATTACCGGCTTGCCGACGCCTTCGTCATGCCCAGCGCCGGCGAGGGTTTTGGCTACGTGTTGATTGAGGCCGCCGCCTGTGGCCTGCCGGTGGTCGGCAGTAAGGTCGACGGTGGACGTGAAGCGTTGCTCGATGGTCGGTTGGGCCGTCTGGTTAATCCCGATGATCCACATGAAGTCACCGATGCCGTGATTGCGGCGCTGAGTGAGCCGCACTGCGTGCGCCGCCCCGG
Source organism: Rhodospirillaceae bacterium (assembly GCA_037135115.1). Lineage (GTDB taxonomy): Bacteria > Pseudomonadota > Alphaproteobacteria > Azospirillales > Azospirillaceae > BOG-933. The sequence continues at coordinate 1,923 of JBAXKX010000078.1, read as the reverse complement.
CCTGGAATATTTCGACTTCGACAATTACCTTAAGCGGTGCCGTCTGGTATTCCAGGCTTTCCGCGACCTCGCCGGGCGCACGTGATCCATCAAAGGCCCCCTCAGACGGCGGGCGCCGCCGAACACCAATCCGGCCATCCAGGTCAGTAATCATTGCAATTTATCGCGATCCACCCTAACGTGATGTTTCCGGGCGTAAAGCCTGAACGTAATAATTGTACAAATCACCATGTTTAGGATTAATTTCGAGCGCTCCTACTCCAAAGATTACGAAGCGGACTGGTACGGCCCATTTCAGCCGGATTTTACCTTGAACACCGCCCTGGCCGCCCGCTACTGGAAGTTGGCGAGCCGGGGCCTGGACCTGGACTTTGACCTGGAAATCCCCACCGGGAGAGTTCTTGAAATCGGCGGAGGATGTTCGAGCCATGGACATATGCTGTTGGAAAATGGGGCTAAATCGGTTGTCACCGTCGATCTTTTTGCCCAACGCCTGATGGCTGTCCCGATCCATGATGGATTAATTAAGGTTGCAGCGGACGCGGTTAGCCTGCCTTTCGACCGGGCCGCCGCCTTCGATATGGTATTTTCAAGCTTGACCATGGCACACCTCACCTCCCTGGTACCGCGCGTAGCTCGTGAAGTCCATGGCGTGCTTAGACCGGGCGGCATATTCTGCGGATTGGAGATCAATTATTATTCGCCGATTTCGATTGCACGCTATTTCACCAGAAGACATTCCAAAAACTCGTTTGTTTTTTATCCGCACACCCTGCACGGATGGCTGGCTGCGGCTGGATTCCAAGACATCCGCATGGTTCCATTGAACATCCGGGCACCATGGCTACCGGCAAAATCGCTGATATCATGGCTATTGGGAACTTGTATCTTCTTTTCTGCCCGTGCCAACTCCGCAATCCCCGCGAAGGCTGGAGATCATGATCAGCCGTACAGGGCGCCATGACCCAGGCCACGCAAATGCCGTCAACGCCGATTGATGTTTTTAACCCGCCGCGTCAGCTTCCAGTGTCGCCCTCAATTGACCGGCCCAGGAAAACTATTAGGGCATGGGAAACAATTTTACGGCGGATGTGGCTGATCATCGGAGTGACTGTTCTGCTCACGACGCTGGCCGTTATAGTTTGTTTTCAACTTACGCCAATGTTCACGGCGGAAACCACGCTGATGATCAACAACCGCCGGACCCAGGTGCTAAGCATCGAGGAGGTGGTTTCTGGCCTTAAGGCCGATGATGGTGTTGCCCGCGCCGAAGTTCTGGTTCTGCAATCGCGTTCGCTTGCCGAAAGGGTTGTCACTAAGCTTAACCTAGTTAGGGACGCAGAATTTAACAGCGAAAGTGCTGAACGACCGGAATCCTATTTGTCCTGGCTAAACCCCTTTACTTATTTTGGCCGCCCGGCTGTATCCGAGGTGCCAGCAGATCGGGAAATCCGAATTACGACCAAGGTTGTAGACAGCTTGTTACGCCACCTGACCGTGAGCATTCTTGGCCGGACGGCGGTGCTTGGCATCCGTGTAAACAGCATCAATCCGAAGAAGGCCAGAGACATCACCAACTCCATCGCCGATCTCTACCTAGTGGACCAGCTGGAGACCAAGTTCGCCGGGGTTCAGCGCGCCACCCTGTGGCTGAATGAACGCCTTGGTGAATTGCGGGCCAGGGTTGAAGCTTCGGAGTCTGAGGTCGAGGCTTATCGCCGTAAAACAGGCCTAATCGGCACCGGAAACGCCATGGGAACAGTTGCCCGCCAGCAGCTGACTGAACTTAACACCCAAGTTACGTTGGCGCGGGCGCATCGCTCCGAGATTGAGGCAAGGCTGCGTCAGGTCCGGGGTGTAACCAACGGCCGTTCGGTTGATACCGCTTCGGTGGCGGAGGTGCTCAACTCGGCAACCATTCAG
>JBAXKX010000077.1:0-10897 GCA_037135115.1 Rhodospirillaceae bacterium | reverse complement strand
TAGCCATAAATACCAAATTTTTAGCTATTTCGTTGAAGCCAACTGAAATGATAATTTTATTATCAATAACAATGGCTCCAGCCCCGTCTTCATCGAGTTCGATGTCCTCTATACCAGCCAACTTACCGAACTCACTCAACAAATCCTGAGCCTGGCTACGGTTCATTATTTAACTCCTACGTCCTAAATTAACCTTATGACAAAATAGCCGTTCCCAAACGACCAAGTCATTTTCCAGAGCTACAGGCGCAACTCAACATCTGCAAGATAAAAATAACAATAACCGCAGACGAATGCAACAAATAAATTTCATGGTACCGCCCTTCCCGATCACTCCGAAAGCTATTTCGCTAGGCCCTTCACCTTTCCTGTGGGGATGTCTGCGACAGCCTCAACCACAACGTTGTACACTTTGCATCGGTATCCAATGACACCTCCGGGTAACCGGTTCTAACCTCCCCCGAATTGGCGAGGCGTATAACCTTGCCTTTGCCATCATATCGAGTCCACCAAGCTGGCATCATGTCTTTAGCGAAAGACGCCCACAGGGAAGCCATTTGCTTCGCCAAATTTCGGTCAGCGTCGGTAGCATGATAACTTATCGGAGAGCCGAAAAGCTTTTTGGTCCCCTCTAGCGTCTCCAACCGGTTGAATACATATGGCAGTTCATTAGCATGGCAGGCGTAGTATTCTGCCGGTTTCGCACTTTGGTCAGTCCAAGCAGATTGAGGATCGCACACGCCGCTATCCGCCGGGTTAAAGAAGCTGAAAGCGGGGGGCTGGGCGAACTGATAGGCATAAATTGGCAGTTTATTGTTGGTATCCTTAACTATGGCATCAAGTGCGGTAAGCGTGCCACAAACAAACATATAGTCACCAATTAACTTACCTACTGCGATGGCGGTGCCGTTCATGTACTTACTATCAACGTTTGGAAACGGTGATGTATAGCTGTCTGGTTCGTATTGGGACATGATCATCTCAGCCGCCGTTCTAGTCGGATCTGGGGCCTTGAACTTCCGGTTGAGGACAGTCTTCATATTTTCCCTGGTGAAATACTGACTATGCTCCGCGAACGGCAGCGCCGGAAAAACCATGCCCTCGTCCCGGTTAACACCCATAAGCAGCGGCTTGTAGACCGGATAAACGCCATCGAGTCGGAAGTAGCCCTTGATCGGATCGCCGTAAACCACTCGACCATCTATCACCGGCTTCCATGGCGTTGCGAAGTTAATAACCTTTTCCAAGCAATTACCAGTGCCAGCACACATATCGAGGGTACTGGCGCCCTGGGCGACCATGATTTCTTCGCTGGTTGGCGGACGGGGCTTCCACAATTCGGGGTTGGTGTTACTGGAGCACTGCCCGCCATGGTGGTGGGTGTTGATAATGAACACCGAACAAAGCTTTTTAAGAAACGCAACTCCGTTACTGTTCGCCTCGCTCGGGGTAAAATAGCTCCCGTTAAAAGGGTTGCTCTCGATGATGGCTCGCTGAAACAAAGCTTGGCTGTCAGGCATGTCGAAAGTGTGCAAGGCAACCGAGGCCGCTCCCGCACTCTCGCCAAAGAGTGTAACGTTGTCTGCCGCGCCGCCGAAAGCGCGAATATGGTTGCGTATCCAGGTAAGCGCCGCTCGATGATCGAGCAGCCCGTCATTGCCAGCAATGTTGGCAGCATCGTTGCGCAGGAAGCCAAGCGCCCCGACCCGGTAGTTAAGGGTGACCACCACCACGCCCTCGGCCGCCAGCCTGGATGCGTCATAGTAAGGCTCACTGGTTGATCCGGCGGCAAAGGCACCCCCGTAAATGAAGACCATGACCGGTAAAGGAACCGACGCCGTTAGCGCCTCTTTCGGAGCCCAGATGTTGACAAAGAGGCAGTCCTCGTCCAGCCGTGCCGGTTCGATGACCTGCGCGGCTTCGGCCTCGCCCCTATAAGGTGAGACAGCCTGGATGCAGGACGAGCCATAGGCGAGATAGGTTCCACTGGGAGGCAGATCGCGGTAGATCGGCGGCCGCCAGCGCCGGTCACCGAGCGGTGCCTCAGCGTAGGGAATACCACGAAACGCCAAAATCTTAGGATTATCCGACACTGCGCAGCCGGTCACACTGGCCGAGGAGCGTGAGTTGGCGCCGAAGCCCGAGATAATCACTGTTTCGCTACCACTACCCTGCTGGCAGTACGAGTTGGCATCGGCCGCAGCGTCGAGTCGGCCGGTCGGGAATGCAATGATCACCACCGCAGCAAACAAGGCTGCCAAACCATGCTTTATTGAAATCATATTACCCTCGTAAACGGACAATTATAAGCTTCAGCACGCATTTTAACCACGATACGGGAATTTCTACACCAAACTGATCAGGGATACAGCATGTTCATAGGCGGACGCGCAAACGTTGGAGTCGAAAGGCTGGCCAGTTGGTCGCGCCAGAATTCAAAAGCATTTGCGAATGAAGCCAACGCAGTTTCAAAGTCATCAAGAGACAGTCGCTCCATGTCGAGCGGCAGAAATTGAACAAGCGCAGCGCCAGACACATCGGCAGCTAGGATTTCCTGATGATTGGCCATGCAGGCAAAGTGGTACTTGAGTAGCCGACTCATCTGCTCCTCGTTGCCCGATCCGCCTTGATCGGGCAAGGCATCTAGCCTCGCCCCTACTAAAGCAAGGGTCGGCGTCCGACACTCGATCGTGACTCTCAAGTCGTCATCGATATAAATAGAATAGGCACCCTGCTCGTCGGGCACGAGAGGTGCCAGTCGATGGCGGATGGCGAACTCCTTCAAGAGTTGATCAATGCGCATTGGAACAAGATTCCACTATTACCGGCACTCAAGCCCGAATAATCGTCTTCATAGTTTCAGCATTGCTCTGGTGCGCCGCCGCAAGTTTTTCCTGCGCCTGCTCGACAATCCTCGTGAATGCCTGAAAGAACTCGGTGCTTTCGTCGGCCTTTGCCCCAAATCCCGCCGCCTGTGCATCGATTTCGGCCTTTTTGGCGTCCTCCATTTTTGCAAAATAATTGGTAGTGTTTGAACCGATCTCAAGCACAAACTTACCAATTTCACCTCTCAGTCGCCATTGCTCCAAGACATTGCTCGCTCTGATGCCAACCGCTTGTTGTACCGATGACATTTGCTCGCGAGCTTTGGATACATTATCCTCCAGGGCCTGTCGTTCCGGGCTTGATATTTTATCCTTGGGGGCGGCCAAATTGGCGTTACTGTCAATTTTGGCATCGGATTTTGCATCTACCGTAGCTTTGGTCGTTGTATCAGGCGCGATATGCGACCCTGATCGCTTCAATTTGGATACTTCTAACATTGGGCTCGCATCAATTTCCTCGGCTAAAGCGCTTCTATCGAACCTTCCATCAGCAATTTTCTTATCAAAATCAATTTTAACCTTGTTATTAATCTCAGATGAAGCCATCGTGTTCGAGCGATGCAAGCTTGGTTCTGGCAACTTATCAAGCTCAGGTTTGGGCTCGGCCACCTTAGCTTCAGCTCCAACTTTAGCCTCGGATTTTACTCCAGCCTTTAGGGTATTTTGATCAGGTCCATCGAAATCTGCAAGCCTTTTGTTTGCTCCGTCAAGGGTACCCTTAGCGGTACTGATTTCAGCATCTTTTTTGAGCATGGTTGCGGCTTTGGCAGTACCGACGGCGGTCATTGCTGCGCCCCCGATCTGGGCCGCACCGCTAACTATGCCTACCGCTAAAGATAAGGCCGCAGAGAACCTAATCTGATCAGCTGCTTGCTTGAGTGCAGTTTGCTGGGACTCGCGCATCGTGTCCCTATCCATTTTAGCCGCAGCTTTCATTTGGAGATTTGTGTCATGTATGATCCTGAAAAACTCTGACACGTCGAAGGTGGCGTTGGTGACTATACCACCGACAGCAGTCGCAGCATCTTCAAAGTTGGCACCGTATTTGGGAGGTTGCAGAGCCGGGCTGTCGCCAGTACTTCCGTAACTCTTAGCCGCCGAGTCAGTATTATAGTCGGTGGAAGACTGCCCAGTCTGTCTTACAGATCCTGTACGAGTGTTGGCTTCGGTTCCTTTGACACCAATGTTTGTCTGGGAGACTTGACCTTGAACACTACTTACATCTGACATGCGAATAATCCTCCCTGTTAACCCAAGCGCTCCTACGGTATCACGCCATATTTCTGCTTATAACGGCCCGGCTGTCCGTTGTGCTTGACATCATCTCGACAATAGTCTGGGCTGCCTTGTCGGTCTTGCGAATCAGTCCATCAAGTCGAGAAAGCTCGTCTTCAAGCAACGTTTGGAGGTGGGCGGCCTCCCGCTGTTTGTCGACCGCATCGGCCTGCGTCATGCTTGCTTGGTAGCCGAGGGTGGAGGAAGCAACTTGGGCGGCGCCACTACCTAAACCGGTGACAGCGGAAGCGCCGGAGCCAACGATTCTGGCGATGTTGGCGACTGACCTAGCTGTTGCCGCGACGGCACTGGCTGCCCCGGTACCAGCGCTGGCAACGACAATGATCAACTGGGCTGCTATGACGAGAGCCGCAATGGCAATTCCAGCAACGACCTTGCCGACCTCTTTAGCCTTGGCCGGGTCCATTCCAAAAGCGATAAACATCTTTTCGAAGACTCCGCCCAAGGCTTTGGTAATTACATCCATGGCCCCGGTTTCTTGCAGAATCTGCATGGCGACGCCCAAGACGCCGCCCACTATCATGGCAACCCCCGCCCCAGCACCTACACCGGTGGCGCATAGGACCACACCAACGACGATCATGGCAACGCTGCTGATCCAACTGAATATCTTCTCAAATAATCCGGCGTTCTTCGACTCTTCCATCTTGGCGACGAATTCTTCGAGTTTTTTGGCTCGCTCGTCGTTGACCGACTTCATCGTATCTTGATTGGCAAGCACCTCATGTGAGCTGGCTTTGGTTTGCTCATTTCCAAGCTTGACTCTCAAATCGAGCAGCATTGCCGTAAGATCAGTGCCGTCCATGGTTGGCACGACCAAGCCAGGGCGATATACCGATTCGCCGGTCTTTAAGCCGTCAGTTTGAGGCGGTAATGTCTGGTTCGAGCTTGGCTGGATGCGATGGGCGGTGTCAACTTCGCCGGTCGCAACTGCGCGGTTGGTTTGCCAAGTCGCACCAACGCTATCAATATTAGTCATGGCGCAGCCTCCTCGGAGGACCTTTTATCCTTGATGTGCTTAAGGATAATATCTGCCCGATCACGAACAGCGTCGAAGCCGCTCCGACGCTCCGCCCAGTGGCGCGCCGCGAAGGCACCGCTATAGGCCCCATCGAGGTTGCCAAGCGCCAAATAGCATTCCGCAGCATGCAGTGGAATTTCAGGGTTGTCGACATCAAACAACGCCGCCATGCTATAAGCATCAATGGCCGCCTCATAGTGCTTCAGCATCTGCCGACAGGCAGCAAGCCCGATCCAATATTTCTTTTCAAGGTGATCATAGAGTCCGAGGAAAGTGAACAATCCATGCGCATCCTCATACTTGGCCTGATCATACATATTAAATGCCAGTGTGTAAACGGCCTCCATATGCGCTGAACTTAGACCTCTAATATCTTTCATCGTCCCATTGTTTTCGAGCGTAGATTGAATCAATGCGGCCATTTCGTCGTCAGAGATTTTACTGGCTGGGGCGGTTGTCGAGTTCATAGGTCCTGTTCTCCTGATCAGCTGCCGAATTTGCAAATAAGGGCGTCCATTACCTGCTGCTGCTTGCTCAATAGGTTAGAAATCAATTCGAATGCTTGGTTGCGCTTGTCAATCATGCTTTTAAGCCGTATGGTATCGAATTGGGAGTCGCTGCTATTTTGATCTACGGCGGTCTTGATATTGTTAATGGTATTATCCCAATCCCCTTGGGAGCACGCGTTGCCATTGGTTGCGCAATCTGGCATTTTTATACCAAGGGCCAAGGCGGTAGCAACGACCGATTGTGGAATCACTTTCTCATCATCGGTCTTGGTGGGTCGTCCCGCCCGTATCGTTGACATAACCTCATTCATTTGCTTGAGCAGATTGTTGCGGGCCTGCATGTCCTGCTGTTGAGTACGAATATCGTTATCGTATGTCTGAATGCGTTCAAGCTGCAAGGCTATGACAGAGCCAATCGGATCATTATATACAATGTCGCGAACCGGAATGTTGGCAATTCTAAGTTCAAATTCAAAGTCTGTTAAGAAGGTTTTGGACTCATCGAGCGCTTTGGATGCATGTAATTGGCTTGTAACTGTGGCTAAATTTGACTGCGCCTCAGATTGCATAGATAGCATCTGCAGGTACCTGGGATCTTTGTCGGTCCCCAAAAATGATGAGGATATTGTTTTTTCAGATTCGGTCAGATATAGACCCAAATCTTTGTATGTTTCATCCAATTTAGCAACCGTAAGTATCAAAGCAAAATTCACATTTTGTTTGTTCGGAGTACTGTTCAAAATTATAATCTGCTCAATTGATTTTGTCACAGATTCGTATTTATCGATTTTGTTGTCGAGGACGGCCTTTTTCACCTCCAACGCAGCTATCGATTCGGTTCCCGCAGGGTTTTATTGTTACTAGTTTTGGTTGTGCCACTCCTTGCTGGCTGCGGTAAGGTTGAACTCTATGCCGGTTTGAGTGAGCAGGATGCCAACGAAATGCTTGCTGTGCTTGATCGATATGGCATTTACTGTTCCAAAGTCGCCCAGAAGGAAGGCTTGGTCGGGCTCACTGTACCTCGCGAGATAGCGGCTCGTGCTATTGACATTCTGCGCAGTGTTGGGTTGCCCCACGAGAAATTCGCGCGCATGGGCGATATTTTTAAGAAAGAAGGCATGATCTCTTCACCGATGGAAGAGAGGGTGCGCTTTATATATGGTTTGCAACAGGAGGTGGCCGGAACCTTGGCCCATATTGACGGTGTCATCGCGGCCAGGGTCAATGTGGTCCTGCCTGAGCCAATTCGGGGCGGGGCGCTGCCCAAGCCGTCCTCAGCCGCAGTGTTTCTTAAGGTGCGATCCGAGGCCAACCTGGAGCCGATGATTTCTCAAATCAAACTGCTCGTCACCAACAGCATTGAAGGGTTGATTTACGACAAGGTCACCGTGCTATTGTTTCCTGCGGTGCCCGATCGGCTGATGTCTGAGGGGCCGCCGCTGGCAACTTTGCTCGGGATCAAGGTTGACGCCACCAGTGAGAACGACTTCTGGATACTGTTCGGTGCCCTTGGTGGCTTGCTGGTGCTGGCGCTGCTCGGCAACGCCATACTTGCCGTGTTGCTTTATAGGTGGCGGTTGCTGGGGCGGGCGGTCGATGGCAAGGATAGCGTGGATGGCTGACGGCGGGTGGAGATCATTGATAGCCACTCCAGATGGGCTTGTCACGTCCGTGATTGATTTCAACTTCCATCCCAGTAGATATGTCCATTCCAGTTGGATCGCAGATATGGTTGAACCGGACATCTGGATGCGGCTGTCCAGCTGCACCCGCACCGAACCAACTCTATCGCGTTTCGTACTGGAACGTTTCGGGTTGACTGACCGCTTTTGGACCGATTTCGGGCCGACGTGGCGGCGGTTGGCGCTGCTGTCGCCTGAGATTCTCCACCGGGTTGTACTATTCGCCGGTTTATCATTGGCGAGTGCGGGATTTAGCAGGATTGTACTCGGCAGCGAGGTTCGTCGTCTTAAGGGGGAGATTGGTGAGGACGGCTACAATTTTGCGGTCAAGCGGGCACCTTTTCTGGTCGGCGATCTTGCTATTATCAAACCTGACACGAAGGCCTACGACCGCCGGGCCTGTGAGCGCCTGGGGGTGAGCTGCTTGGCCGCTGCCTTCGCTGATGAGGACGCGGGGTTAACGCGGCGATTATTCCTCAAGTTGCCGAAGGATTTGGCCGAGACTCCCGACAAGCAGGTATCCCACTTGCCGAGGGGGCGGGTGGCTATTTTACTACAAAAGATCACAACGGAGGTTTCTCCTCTATGCCTTCCTTTGTTTACATGAATGGTGACACGCCCACTGTGGCGCGGGGCGTTCGAGTGATCAAGGCGGCCGACTACCAAGCGTTGCTCGATGCCAAGGCCTTGCTTGATGCCGCCCGCGACCGGGCTGCGGCGACGCTAGCCGAGGCTGGACTGCGTGCGACGGAGATTGCAGACAAGGCGAAAGGCTTTTGTGAGGCGGAAAAGGCGCGTGGTTACGCCGAAGGTAAACTTAAGGCCGATGATGAAGCCGTCGAGCGCCGCATGGAACTGGCCTTCGCCACCACCGACTATTTCGAATCGCTCGAGGAATCGGTGGTCGAACTGGTGATGACGGGCGTGCGTAAGGTCCTGGGAAGCTTTGATAACCGGACGCTGGCGGTGCAGGTGGTTTCGTCCGCCCTGGCGGTGATGCGAAGTCAAAAGCTGGTAACATTACGCATCTGTGCTGCGGAAGCGGAAATCGTGCGAGAACGGCTCGATACCATACTTTCCCTCTACCCCGGCATCGGCTTTGTCGAGGTGGTGGCGGATGGCCGGCTGCTATTGGGAGGTTGCATTCTGGAAAGTGAACTCGGCATCGTGGACGCTAGCCTAGAAACTCAGCTTGGCAGGCTGGAGGCGGCACTTAGCAAAAGGCTTGGTGATGGCAAGATCGGTCGGCTCGGCTCGGTCCCGCCGCCGTGACCAATTTTGGGTACATAGCCGACGCTCTCGACGGGGTACTGAAAGAGACCTCGACGCTGGCTATCAAGGGCCGAGTTGTCCAGGTGCTTGGAACTATAGTCAAGGCTGTGGTTCCCAGCACCAGGATTGGCGACATTTGCATCCTTTACAATCCCGATAGCCGAACCGAAGTCCTGGCCGAGGTCGTGGGGTTCTCTAGGGGCCACGCTTTGCTTACCCCGATTGGCGATCTATTCGGTATTTCCAGCTCAACTGAGGTGCTTCCGACCGGTAAGCCCCAGAGAGTGCCCGTGGGTGCCGCCTTGCTAGGCCGGGTGGTTGACGGACTGGGTCGTCCCATTGATGGCAAAGGTCCGCTCGATGCCACAACTTTCTATCCCGTTTATGCCGATGCCCCGGATCCGATGAAGCGGGCCCTGATCGACAAAGCCTTGCCATTGGGGGTGCGAGCGCTCGACGGCTTGTTGACATGCGGAGAAGGTCAGCGCATGGGCATTTTCGCTGCGGCTGGCGGCGGCAAGAGTACACTTTTGTCGATGCTGGTCAAGGGGGCCGCAGTCGACGTGGTCGTTTTGGCACTGATCGGAGAGCGCGGCCGGGAAGTACGCGAGTTCATAGAGAAAGACCTTGGCGTCGATGGCCTCAGGCGTGCGGTAGTTGTATGCGCAACCTCTGATAAGTCGGCGGCTGAGCGGGCCAAGGCGGCCTATGTCGCAACCGCAATCGCGGAGTATTTCAGGGACCAAAGCCAACGGGTCCTGCTACTGATGGATTCTGTCACACGCTTTGGCCGTGCCTTGCGCGAAATCGGGCTTGCTGCCGGGGAACCGCCGACTAGGCGCGGCTTTCCGCCCTCCGTCTTCGCCACGCTGCCACGACTTATGGAGCGAGCTGGCAACAATGACAAGGGCTCAATCACTGCACTTTATACCGTGCTGGTCGAAGGCGATGACATGACTGAACCGATTGCCGACGAAACGCGCTCGATCCTTGATGGGCACATCGTTTTGTCGCGTAAGCTTGCGTCCGCGAACCACTATCCGGCAATCGACATCCTTGCCAGTGCCAGCCGCGTCATGAACGCGGTGGTTTCGCGTGAGCACAAGGTTGCGGCGGGTGCCGTTCGGGAGATGATGGCCAAACATGCTGAAGTAGAACTGCTGCTAAAGATCGGCGAGTATAAAAAGGGCGGGGATGCAGTCACAGACAAGGCAGTGGGTAGGATTGATGCTATCCGTAGTTATCTGCGTCAGGGAACCGGAGAGCGTGTTGACTTCGCGGAAGCCGTGCGTGCCTTGCGGGACTTGGCCAAGTGACCGGGGTTGTTGCCCAATTGGTTCAGGTCAAGGCGTGGCGGGAGGCTGCCGCCGCTGACGCTGTTCGTCTGGAGCGTGCGCGGCTTGAACAGGCGATCCGTGCTGTTGAGCAACGGCGTGAAGAACTGGCACGATACCAAAACTGGCGTATCACCCGCGAGGAAGAATTGTTCGATGACATTTGCCGTCGGTTGGTACATGTGCGGGACATCGAAGACCTCAAGCACGAAATTTTTCAGATGCGGGAGCAGGATCGTGTCATTGAAGATAAGGTCAAGCAGGCTGAGAAGCTGCGTGACGCGACGGCAGAGGCCCTCGACCAAGCACGGGTCGTACACAAGCTGGCCGTGCGGGTGGTAGACAAATATCGGGAGATGCATGCAATTCTGATCACCGAGGCTAAACAAGAAGCTGATCGTGCAGAGGAAATCGAACTGGAAGATTTCAAGGCCCGCGATTCGCTTAGCGATGCTGGCGATGCTGGCGATACTGGCGATGATGGTGGGGAGGTCGATTATGGCAGTAGCGCGCACGGATAATTCAGCGGCGGGCGCTAGTTCAACTACGGTATCGCCTGATTTGGTTGGGCGCGGATCGCGGCCACAAGCCGGCTCCTTGAATCAGGAGAGCCAACGTCGGTTTCTTCTGATGCTGGAAGGAAACGCTGCGGCAGGGTCGCCGACACCGGAAACACCACAGCTAAATTTATGGGAAGAAGATCAGGTAACCGCCGATTCCATCATTTCGTCCGGCGATGTCATTCTGCGAGGACTCCTGGCGGGCATGGCTTCTAGCCTACCCGGTTCAAATGTCCAGATGTCGCCGCCGCATTCGCAATTGGGTTTAGAAAATAAGAATGAGTCGGGGCGAACATCATCAGCCACTATCGAGATGGTCGGGGCTATGGTTGATCAGA
>JBAXKX010000076.1:0-10923 GCA_037135115.1 Rhodospirillaceae bacterium | reverse complement strand
TGAATTTGATGATATACCGCTCCGTTCCCCCCTCTGATTTCTTTTCAAAGTTGACACGGTCGGCCTCTACGGAGACAATGGCCATTCCGTCCATAGCATCGCCCTTGCGGTAATCCTTGCTATCTATGGTCGCCACCCTTTCATCGCCGACTCTGCCAAGGCCGGATAACTTATAGATCCAGGTCAGATCGACTTCCTGCTTGACCTTTACATTGGCATCATAGGCAAAGCGCTGAAACGGATTCCTGTTATCAGGAGCGATAACCGCCGCCTTCATCAGGGCTATCCGAGCGCTGTCCAGTGGCTTGGCGTCCTGACGCGGTGTCAGCGAGAATTCTATTACATGTTGTGGCGGCTTCTTGGTCGGATCATAAGGCCGAACCTGTATGTCATGAATGACTACGTCGAGTGCTTCCAACTTCGAAATATATTCGATAAAGGTTCGATAGTCGGTATGTATCTTAAGGTTGAACTTGATCCCACCCTCGCGGGCCGGCGTCAATTCGCGCACAATAACTTTGGTTTCCTGGGCGACACTATTAATATTGCGCAAGAAGTTAGGTAGCGAGCGCAGACCTTCCACGGCCGGCTTATTCGTTTCGCGAATTGCAACCACCCGCGCCTTAAGTACAACATTCTCGCGATCCAACTCGCGCTTGATTATGTTCATGTCTTCGCCGGCTACTATCAACGGGCTATAAAAGGCCGAATAGAAGAGCGCAGCGAAACAGATCATCGCATACGCGACTGACCAGATAAATGAACTGTGTTTTCTAATAAATGCGTCCATGGCAACCTCGCTACCGGGTGATTATCTTTGACCTGGAACGTATTTATCCATAGACTGGTTCCGCTTATCGATCAGCTTCCTGGTCTGGCTGATATCGGCGGTTGGCTGGGCCGGTTTATTAACTCTGATTTCGCGCCCCTTAGCCTCGTCATACACGGCTTCGATCACGAAGCGAACGACTTGATCGGACTCGGACATATCGAGCGACATTCCCTGAAAGATAACTTCACGGAAATCTGACATAAAATTTGCGGTATCGGCCTCCAGCCGTAGGATATAATCCCCGATCTGAAGCAAGTGGCCATCCGTTGATGGCAGCACCGCGCCTTCCAGCACCAGCCTCTTCGAAGTAAACGTACTGCGATCACTGGTCTTGGTATCATTCTTAAGGTACAAATCAGTTAGCCACATTTCATTTGTCATAGCCCTGGACAAGGCAAGAATTTTTTCTGTCCAAAGTACCTTGTCGGAGTCAGCATTGGCGGTACTCCTGACCATAGTTTTTTCCACTTCTGAACGCAAGGTGTTTACCTGTAGTTCAGTACTATAAAAAGAAGAGCCTTGCCCCGCAACCTGGATCGTCAAATCAGTATATTTATCGTAAATTACAAATGCAATCACGACGCACAGCCCGGCTACCCCGGCAAAACCGAGTAGATCAGATTTAGAATCAGGCGTCCCCTGGTAGACTTCATCGTCAGGTTCTCCCTTTTTGCGCGTAATTTTTGCCACAAGCGCGGAAATTTGAGCAATAAGCGACGGCGATGACGCGCGACCATGCTTGCCTGGTCCCCGTGACTTTTTGGCCTCCCTCTCGGCGGTCCGCGCCGCTTTGCGCTTCTCTGCAACTTGGCGGCGACCGTCCTCGATGGTAGTAATTTCCTTCTGAACCTGCTCGGCAGGGAGCAACCCCTGCCTGTAGAAGCTGAAGAAACTATTGCCGATTTTCATCTGCGCCCCAGCATCAGACAACAGATTCATGCGCTGGTCGGCGGGCAGACTACGAAACGTATCGAAAAGCGTGACGTCAGCCAACCGCACCGATTCCCCCAGCCGGTTGAACAGCCGATCCAACCCACGAATAACGCCGACTTCCCCGAAAATTTCCAACTCCACCGGCCGCCCGGCACCACGCTGAGTTTCGAAGAAATTGAAACTATTGGTGATCTCCTCAAGAAACTTACGCACCGCATCGCCCAGCAACCGATCGGCCGGTGACATCATCATGATCTCGACCTCATCGGTCGGCATCACCAGGGTAAGATCGCTAAGCATATCGCTCTCGACCAGAACGGCGGCCGCCTCGGCCATCGAAATAGCACTACCCTTGGCCAACAGACGGATGATCGAGGCCGTGCCGAACTGAAGACAACGGTAAATGACCGAGCCGCATTGCGGGTTCGCGATCACCAAATGGCTGCAAAGCGACCCGACCGATATCCCGGCATAGGGTTCGTTCTGGAGCGCCGCCCTCCGAATCAGCATGTCGGCCAGGGGAGTGACACTTTTAACCTTAATTGCCAGCTTATTGAGGCGGGTAAGATAGTTGCCGAGCCGTGAAACATCGATGAAACTGATTACACCATGTGCGCGCTCAACCTGCCCGGGCCGACCAAACGGAGCAATGCCGAGAGTTACGGCACGGCAATGCAACTGTTGGCGGCCGATGTCCAACAGTACCGCCGCCCCTGCGGAAGCAAACAAATCCTGGTTCATATCATTGTAAATTATTTGGGGATCATCGAGCAGGATGTGCAACTCATTGATGTTCTGCCCTTCACGTCCCTTTAAATCCTCACTGGCCAAAGTAAACACGCCATCGAATGCGGCGCCGATATGCTCGAAAGAAGAATGTTCAAGCATGGTCGAGTCATTGCCGCCGCGCAGCATCGGTTCATCCAGGCGATCCGGATCGACCACCGCCGACTCCCACCCGTAATCAGAGACATGCAGAAAGGCCTGCTTCCAATGATCGTCGCCATGGTGCCCGTGGCCCTTGTCTTTGGACTTTTTGGCCCTATTAAAAAATTTAAACATGTTGTCCTCGGCGAGCGGATGGAGACGCGATTTTACATTAAAAAACAGGGGCGCATGACGCGGCCCCACATAATGGTGCCCGTTGCATGAACTGGATTCTGACCTGGCCTTCTAAGTTAGCGACGCCGGCAGCACCACAACCAGTGTTGGCATATGTTACAGGATTAGTTGCAGGAATAACTTGCGCAGAATCTACCGCGCAGAACCCGATCATCAGGCGCTGCCACCTCTGAAGAATGCCTCCAATGGCGGGAAGGGCTGACAGTGCAGCAGAATTTCGATTTAACTCGATGTCCATGATAAAAAATTGGTCATTGTTATTTCCATTTAAAACCAGCGAATTTGCATCTCGTGGCCGGACGCTCGCCCAAACGTCAAACCAGAAATTCGTGGTTGCAGCCGTATCGGTGCGTAGTGGATAAAACCAACGATGCCTGCCGGGATTAATGATAGTGCCGACTGGAGCCTCCCAATGCAATTCGTTGGCATTGTCCAGGTAATCCTGAAGTGAGCCGCCGATCGAGGCAGTCGTCAGAGCGGGCCTCGGGATTGCAGCAGCATCAACTGAAAAATCAGTGCCACAAAGGGTTGCGGCATTAGCACCCATTGTGTTAGGAATCAATGGATCTGCAACTGTATACTTCCCTGTACCACTACAAAGCCCGCCTTGACTCGCCCTGACCGCCATGTAATTGAAATGGCCCATCATCGCCCAATAGGCGCGGACATCGGCCAAGCTGGCGTCTACTGCTTTGACTTCTGTTAACACGATATACTCGAACACTCCGGTACCGATCATCATCAATACCATCATCATGACCATGACGAAGGGCAGCACCGCTCCCTCCTGGCTTTCAAACCGGCGCGAAGCTGTGGGACAGAACGGCAAGGGGCCGATAATCATGGCTAGGGCTCCAGCTCAACATTCAAGGTAAACACCGTCCAGTATACGTCCGAAACCTGCGCCAGCGGATACAAGCCGCTGCCGGCGGCATAGGGGTCAATTAACGGCAACATCACCTCGCGGAATTGTTGACCCGCCACCGCCGCCCCGGCAGCAGCCAGTGCCGGAGTGCCGCGCAAATAGCCGGAAGTGGTTATGCCTGCAACCGGATTGGCGGCTGCAAGACAATCAACCAAAGGCGTGCCGGCCCCGGTACAGGCCAGCGCAATCGCCGGAACCGACGCACTCATCAGCTTGGGACACCCCGCCACAAGTCCTTCCGGCAAGGCGCCTTGCGGAGAAAATGCCAGCCGATAGGATGGAACCAAAGCGGCGGTTCGGTCCATCAAACAAATTGGGTTATTGACATTAGTAACGTCACAAAGCGGCGGATCAAAACCGTTGAGAGCGGCATTGGGTAATATCCGTCCACGCAACCCGAATAGGTAATTATGATCGGCGTTAGTGGCGTCGTTCCAGGCGCCAACGGTGCCAGCTATGTCATTAACCCCAACAACCGGCTGCCCAAAGGCCAGCAACCGGAACATCGAGCGCGCCTCGCGGTTCAAGGAAGTTTGGGTATAGGCCAGAGCACTGTTGCGGATAGCATCGAAATACATCGTAGTAAGCGCCAGCATCAGAATCAAGGATATGGTCAACGCAACCATCAACTCGATCAGCGTGAAGCCGGACTGCCGCGTGATTTTGTCTTTCATGGCATCACTTCCGCGTTCCAACAAAAGACTGCACCGTCAACGTCTCCACCGGCAGGCCGATGATCTCGGCAGGGGCGGTTATGGTGTTCGCACCAGGGATAACACCGGCCGCTGCCGCCGCAGCCGCAGCAGCAACAACCACACGGTATGGGTAGTCGAGATAAAGGGTAAGCAAGGCGCAAGCATTTGCGGCGGTACAATTAATCGGGAAGTTAACGTCACCGGCGACCCAGCTGTGCAATTCCCAACTGATCATCCCGACAATGTCGCGGCTGCGGTCAAGCCAGACCAGATTTCGTATCTGAGCACCTCTAAAAACAAACACCTCACGGTATACTTGGTTCACCAGCATTGCCGTGGCATTAGCGGGTGGGCTGTAGGCGAAAAAGGAGGAGGCAAGCCTTTGTGAAATAAAATCACATAGACCACCTCCGGGCGCAATTACACAGCCCACAGCATTACCGGTATCATCATAGACCCAACGTATATCGGTGCCGGCCTGTCCTGGATTATACAGCCCCGTAACAGTCAAGGCCGGAAACCCAGCGGTAAAGCCAGCAGCAATACTCCCGGCTGGTGGTGTGTTTAATGCCGGTATTATCAAAAACGGCGCATTGACCGGTGCCGTATACAACTTTACCAACCGTTCCATCTCGCCATTAAGCCGAAAAACTGCCTTCTGGCGCAGGCTCTGGCGGTCGATTTGCTGAGATACCGAGACCCATAAATTGCCCATACCAATCAGCAGAATGGAAATCAGCAGAAAGCCGACCATGCACTCGATCACGGTCATACCGCATTCCCGGCCGACCCGAACCAGATAAACTGCCCGATAACCAAGCGTCATGATCAATCCGCCCGCGCGTTGGTAAAAGACATGCCGTTTCGCCATAACCAGGATACGTTGGAACCGTCAACCACCGTGCCATCAACCGGGAACGGGTAGCTCAATACGACATAGCGCTCAGCGACGCCCCAGCCATCCGGCGCGCTCTTACCCGGACTGACGACGCAGAGGGCAGGATTGTCGTTGACGACTTGGACACCGTTTTCGATCCTAAAGTCGCGTAAATAGGCCCTAACTTGAAAAGACGGGGCATTGCCTGTAGCAACGTATAGCGGCCCGACCGCAGCCCCACCCTGGCAGGTTGCAGCAGTTTGGCAGGAAACAACGAAACAGAAATTCCCGGATCGCGATAGACTGACGCCGAGACTGTCGTGAAGCACCTGTTCATTGATTGAGGCCAGCCATTTTCCATTGCGATTAAAATAAATGCGCTCCTTTTCGGAGATGCTAGTCAGCAGTGGCAAAACTTGTTTAACCTGGGAAGTATAGGCATAATTCGTGAAATAACGTATTCCGAAACCGGCGATGATGCCGACAATGGTTACCACCACCATCAACTCGATCAGTGTAAAGCCGGCCTGGATATTCGCGCGCTGTGCCATTATCTTCGTTCCGTCATCAACTGCCAATAGATCCCATCTCAAACACCGGCAAGAAGGCCGCAACCATCATGCCCGCCACCAGCAAGCCAATAACGATGGTCAGCGCCGGATTGAGCAACTGGGTGATTCGATCAAGCATATCCTGGACCAGACTATCGAAATAATCGGCCGATGATATCAACAACTCATCAAGTATACCTGCCTCCTCACCGGCGGCGATCATCTGCACGACAATACCGTGAAAGACATGGTGCTCACGGAAGCTGTTGGCCAAGCCGCCGCCGCATTCGACATCGTTGGCTATCTCATAAATCGTCTCCTGGACAAAGACGTTGCCGCAGGTATCGGCCGCCTGGCGCAGCGCCTGTAATACCGCGACCTCGTTCTCAACCTGAACCGCAAGCGTCCGCAAAAACCGCGCAAGAGAGCCCATCCGCCACAGCACACCAAGATACGGTATATTGAGCTTGAGCCGGTCAAAGCTCGCGCGACCATCGGGGGTCGCAACCCATACCATGAAGGAAACCGTGGTGATGACAATAACCCCAATGATCAAAAACCAATTACTCTTCCAGTAATCACCCAAATCAAGTAGTATCTGGGTCGGAAGCGGCAACTTCTTGTGCATGCTGGCAAACATCGCCTGGAAACGCGGCAAAATGGCGAACACCATTCCGTTAAATATGGCAAAAAATGCAAATATTACGAAAACCGGGTAGGTAATCGCCGCTCTGACCTTGCGCGAAGTTTCATGTATAACCGAAAGGTAGTGAGCAATTTGTTTCAAAGCCTCGCTAAGATGCCCCGACTCCATGCCTGCCCGCACTACATTGACGTAAACATCATCAAAATAGTGGCTATGCCTGGACATCGCCTCGCCAAGATCAATGCCGTGGCGAACGTCGTCGGCAATGACCTCAATGGCATCGCGCAGCCCCTTTTGCGGCGTCTCCGAGGCCAAGTTGTCGAGCACGTCAACCAGCGGCAGCTTGCTCCTCATCATCGAGGCAAACTGCTGCGTGAAGATCATGATATGTACACGGTTGCTGGCCATATCAGTACGACTCGCCTAAAACGCGCAGGACTTCCGCGTGAGTAGTAATGCCCTCGTCCACCAGAATCAAGCCGTGGCCAATCAGTCTGGTCATGCCACTTTCCCGAGCGCGTTTACGCAACTCATCGGCGTTAAAGTTAGGGGAAACAATCATACTACGCGCTTCCTGGGTAACCTCAAAAACCTCAAAGACCGCACGACGGCCCTGGTAACCGGTATTGCGGCAATGCATGCAGCCAGCGCCAACCACATAGTTGAGTTCCGCGTCTATATCAATGCCCAAATCGGCCAGACGATCCGAAGTAATACCGTCGTCGGCCAGCCTTTCCAGCACCACGGCCCCCTCAATCGGTACCTGGCAGTGCCCGCAAATCTTGCGTATAAGCCGTTGACCGATACATAATGTAAGGGCGTTGGCAACCAAAAACGCATCAACCCCCATGTCGAGCATGCGGGTAACCACGCCGATTGCGTCGTTGGTATGGATAGTCGAGAACACGATATGGCCGGTCAGCGCCGCCTGAATCGCCATGCCCGCCGTCTCGGCGTCGCGGCACTCGCCAACCATGATGATATCAGGGTCTTGGCGCAGGATAGTACGCAACCCAGACGCGAAGGTCAAGCCGATTTTCTCGTTAACTTGCATCTGGTGGACGCCTTTAAGGCGATATTCCACTGGATCCTCAACCGTAAGCACGTTCTTAGTCTTCTTGTCGATATAGCTCAAGCAGGAATACAAGCTCGTGGTTTTGCCCGACCCAGTAGGCCCACTGATCATAACCAACCCGTATGGCGCCTCCAGCTTTTCGTACAGGCGCCGCAAGTCGCGGTCAACAAGGCCGAGAGTGCTTGGTGTCTCCTGCAATGCATTCTTGTCAAGCAGACGCATCACCACCTTTTCGCCGTAAATCGTCGGAAAGATGGAAACGCGGACATCAATCGGATGGTCACGGATAATCGTTGCGATGCGCCCATCTTGCGGCCGACGCTTTTCAGCAACGTCCATCCCGGACAATATCTTAATTCGAGAAACAATCTCAGGGTGCATGTTAATGGGCAGAGAAATCATCTCATGCAAAATTCCATCTACTCGATTGCGCACGAGAAGATATTCCTCGGTCGGCTCGATATGGATGTCTGATGCCTTTTCCGAATGCGACTTTTGCAAGAAATAATTAACGACCTGAGGAACCTCTACAGTTTCAATGCGAGCGTTTATTTGCCGCTCAGTTTCAACGTCAAGGTTGATCAACAAAAGGTTGGTGCCGCTCTCGTCGTCCTCAATATGAGTCTTAAGACGTTGGAGTGCCGCGTGGAAGTGATTGGGTAAAACTGCAACCCGCTGCGTCGGCTTGTGAAACGTGTTGGAAATCCAATCGTTGATCGTGACATCGAAAGGATCTATTGTCGCATACAATACGGCCTTGTCACTGACGTGCTGCAACAATACTGCACCAAGATTTGCGGCGAGCGCATATGGAATCTCCTTGGACTCCATCGCGCGCTCCATCAAGACATTTTCGTTTTCGATAAGCTCAATTCCAAGATATCTAGTCGCCAAACGGTATATTTCACTTTTGAACTTTACCGATCCGTCCAGGGCCAATTCCCGGAAAAATGTTCTTCCCTTCTCACGTGCAACCTTCATCAGCGCCAAGGCCTTTAGCGGGTCAAGCAATCGTGCATTCACGAACTCGGCTGCAATACCGCGCAGTCCGACACGATCGGCTTCGCTCTGCTCCGCTTCAATGCTCGCTGAAGTTGCGCCTCCCGAAACCGGCTGCCCTACCTGCTGCGGGTAACTGGGCTGATCCGGCACAACCGCGCCTGGGCTTGACGACTTCCAAAGGTCGTGCCGCAGGGCAACTGTGGAATTCTCCTCTTCCATCCCCTCTGTTATCCTAATACGATTCGGGCGCTGGAGAAGACCATGTTGAGTGGCCGAACACTCATCAGCTGTGGCGATGGCCCCGGCATTTACCGTAGATTTATCGGAAGGCGGCTGCTTAACTTGGCCTCCGGCTCCGAAAACCAAAGTTCCGTCGCCAGGAGTTCCGGGCACAAAGGTTAGGTCAAGGGAGGCGGCATTTACCGTAGATTTATCGGAAGGCGGCTGCTTTACTTGTCCTCCGGCTCCGAAAACCAAAGTTCCGTCGCCAGGAGTTCCGGGCACAAAGGTGAGATCGGGGGCAACGGCCTTCATCTCCGAGGCGGGCATCAGCGCGTCGGGAAACCGCCCGAACGAAATGGCCAACACCGTTCTTCCCACCGCGATGCGCGCGCCGTCGCGGAGTTGCATTGGCAGATCACCGACCATCTCGCCATCGACCCGAGTACCATTGGAACTAAGTAAATCCCTAATCATCCAGGTATCGCCGCCGCCATGACGGAAAAGCTCGCAATGACGGCGCGAGGCGTGCATGTCATCGAACGTCACATCAGCCGCTTTGACGGCGTTGGTGACCGCACGACCGATCAGATACTTATTGCCATGGCCGGACAGTAACACCGAACGGGTATCACCGTCAAACGTACGAATAACAAGTTTAATATCCGGCGGCATGTCAACGTTTTCAGTCATATCAACCCCTTAATGAGAGTCATTTAATCCGGTACACCAGCCGCAACCCTATGTCGTTTCGGCGTTCGTTCGCTCCGGCAAACGAGCGGAACGCACAGCGCCCCTGAACCTTAATACTTTGAAAACTGCCACCTCGCAGCGTTCGCGGTTTCGTGGGCTCAGGCTTCGCAGGATTGTTGACTGGATTGAGGCTTTCCTTCAGAATCTTGCTGTAAAATTCTCCCGAATAAATGTCGAGGCACCATTCCCAGACGTTGCCGCACATGTCAAACAACCCGAAAGGATTTCTGCCTTCAGAAAAGGAACCCACCGGCGTCGTCGTACGGCTGACACCATTGATGTTGGCGCGAAGGGGGGTCGGTTGGTCGTTTCCCCAAGGATATTCCGACATCTTTTGTCCTCCACGGGCGGCGTATTCCCATTGAATTTCCGTGGGCAAGGAGCCACCGGCCCAACGCGCAAAGGCGCAGGCGTCCTCGTAAGTCAGACAAACAACAGGATGTTCTGGCGCCCCAAAAATTGGATGTTGATGAAGAGGCGCTTTGGGATAACCAGAACCGGTAGAAAATTTGGTGTACTCTCTATTGGTAACAGGATATGGATCCATCCTAAAAGGCGTCAGCTTTACCATCACAGGCGGCAGCTCATTTGGATTTGTCGTGGAACCGCCACGCTGCGCTCCCAAATAGTACTCACCACCACTAAGTTCTATTGCGTTAACAGATCTATCATCACCTAACCCGCTGGGTTTGCCTGGTTCGTAGAGCAGGCTATCCACTTGCTTCAGGGCTACAGCCAAATCATCCGCCGACTGAATGCGTCGCTCCGGCTCATAAGCCGTTAGTTGCAGAATTAAGCGATCCAGGGCAGGTTTTACCGCCGCGTTAAAACTGCTAGGTGGCGGGATCATCTCCAGTGGAATACGCGGGGGCTTATGGGTTTTCAGTATATACTGCAGCGAATTAGGTGGTACCTGCCCTGTAAACAACTCATAAGCGATAATACCCAAAGCAAACAGATCGGCACGCCGATCAATCTTTTCTGGGGTATCAAATTGCTCAGGTGCCATATATTTTGGCGTGTACGCTGTGCTGGCATCGGAACCCGATTTTTCGCCAATTACTGAAAATCCAAAATCCATAATTATCGGCTTGGCAATGTCACCATCACGCAGGAAAATATTTTGCGGCTTGAGGTCGCGATGTACTATCAGTGTGTGCGCATGCGATAGCGCCTTTGATAACTGGCGCAGCAGGTTCAATCTTTGATGGGCAGTTGCGAAACGGTCGTCAAGATGGGCATTCATCCAATCGCGCAGTTCAATACCCTCAATAACATCCATAACCGTACCGA
>JBAXKX010000075.1:0-11066 GCA_037135115.1 Rhodospirillaceae bacterium | reverse complement strand
CGCAAGCTCGAACACAAAAGCATCTCTTTCGAACAGCTATCGGATATTATGGCGTTTCGGGTAATAGTCGCGTCCATTGAGGAAAGCTATCAAGCACTTGGCATCATTCACGCTCGTTATCCGGTGGTACCTGGCCGCTTCAAAGACTATATTTCTACGCCAAAGCCAAATGGTTACCGTTCCCTGCATACGGGCGTGATCGGTCCCGGACGCCAGCGAATCGAAATCCAGATTCGCACCACCGATATGCACGAGATCGCGGAACTCGGCGTCGCAGCACATTGGGCCTACAAGCAGGGCCAGCCCCGTTCGGAGGCGCGTGACTATCGCTGGCTACGCGAATTACTAGACATCCTCGAACATGCCACGCGCCCGGAGGAGTTTCTTGAGCACACCAAGCTTGAGCTGTTTCAGGATCAGGTATTCTGTTTCACGCCCAAGGGTGACTTGATCAATCTACCGCGCGGGGCCACTCCGGTCGACTTTGCCTACGCCGTCCACTCCGAGGTCGGCGATAGATGCATCGGGACCAAGATCAACGGCCGTATGTTGCCTTTACGCAGTCAGCTGCAAAACGGTGATCAAGTCGAGATCGTAACCTCAAAGTCACAGACGCCGTCGCCAGCCTGGGAGCGCTTTGTTGTTACTGGGAAGGCCAAAGCCTGTATTCGCAAGTTTATGCGGAGCCAACAGCGCAACCAGTACTCCCACCTTGGTCGCGCACTACTTCACAAATTGTTTCGTCATGAAAACTGCGACTTTTCCGAGAAGGCCCTCAATGGCATACTCAAGCATTTTCAGGCAAGTACCGTAGACGACCTCTACGCCTCGATCGGTGCCGGCCTTCATTCCGGGCGAGAGGTATTCAACTCGGTCTACCCTGGACACAATCCGGCAGAGCGCGAAGAAAATGATAAAGATAAGAACAAGGACAAAGACAAGGATAAAAACGCGCTCGTCCTGCCTCGCCTCAAGTCCAAACCTAAGCCCAAGGGCAAGGACCAACCGCTTCCCATCTGCGGCCTAATTCCAGGTATGGCTGTGCATTACGCCCGTTGTTGCCATCCATTGCCCGGAGACCGTATCGTCGGCATAGTAACAACCGGTAAGGGTGTAACTATTCACACTGTGGATTGCGAAACTCTAGAGAGCTTCAACGACACGCCAGAGCGCTGGATCGACGTCGCCTGGGACACCGGCCCTAATCGGCCAGAGGACCATGTCGGCCGCATCGCCCTAGTGGTCGCCAACGAACCGGGCAGCCTAGGATCACTAAGTACGGTGATCGGCAAGAGCGGGGGCAACATCACCAATCTTAAAATTACTACCCGCAACACCGACTATTTTGAGATGCTGATCGATATCGACGTGAAAGACGCCAAGCACCTGACAAACATCATAGCTGTGTTGCGTGCCACTCCGGCTATCAATTCGGTTGACAGGGCACGCGGCCGCTGAAGACGCCCTGAAGCCCCCCCTGAAGTTCCCCCCTGAAGTCACCTAAGTCAAATCAATCAACCGAAGGTTTGAGGCCAATTGTTCCGCCGCTTCCTGGCTGCTCCAGGGGAACAAATGAACATTGACGGCGCACCGGATCAACCGGCGGGCCACACGGTTCAGCCATTCGCGTTCGACCGGCGTGATGGCCATGGCATTCATGGCCTTTAGACAGGGCTCGGCGTGGGGCAGCAGGCGCACAGGCATCTGATGGCGAGGGTCAGGGGCGTCACAGACAAAGCGAATGCGGCGGAAATGACAGTCGGCGACCAAGGTTCGGCTGGTCCAGATCGCTGTCTCCTCGGGGGCGACTCGCTGTTGAATGGGGGTTGGCGGGGCCGAGAGACTCCAGGCCATGGCCAACAGCTTTTCCGCCCCGGCCACGATCATCGTCCGATTACTGGTAAAGCTAGTGGCGGTCAGGTACGGGCCGAAATGCTCCTGCCAAGGGCTGGTCATTGTCCCTGAAAGATCGATAGCGACGATTCGGCCGATTGGCCAGCTATTGGCGATGTTGTTCCATAAGGCCTCGATCTGTTCCGCGTTCAGTGCAAGCGACCCTCGCGCAGCACCAAGTTTACCGTGGGCAGCATGATCAAGCAATTGCATGAGCTGGCATAGGGTACCGTTTGGATTAGCGTCCACATCAATGCTGGTCGTCCCGCAACTCCCCCCATCGGTCCTGTAGCTTGGTTGCTGACTATCGGACCCGTTATCGTCTTGCGCTCGCAGCCGCCGCAAAAGCCTTGCTCCGAATGGGATGGTCGAGGAATTGCCTGAACCCTCGCTGCTTCGCACGTTTCCGTATGTCATTGCCCGCCTCACACATTTTGCCGGAGCTTCTGCCCACTCGATTCAAGTGCCGTATTCAAGTGCAGTGATAAAGCCTAGCATGGCTTGTGACGGCGGCCTGTGACGACAATCACTCCCTGCCCCCAACTTGCCATTTCATTTGCCCTGCCCCAGCAAAGTTACGGCATCCTTGAGCACATAATGCGTATCGCCATTGGGTAGGCGAACATAGGCAAAGGCCAAGGATTCCCGCCAAGCATGGCTACCGACTTGTACCGATAAGTTGGGCTTCGTGAACCGCCCACGATAACTAGATAGCATGGGTTCGCCATAAAGGCTGGTGTCGGTCTTCAAGGTTGCATCGCGCCACCGTTGGTCAAGGGAAATGCTGGTCAACATGCCTGGGCCACTGGATTCGTGCCAGTTGCCGTCCGTGCCGGGACAAAGCGTGCCGGAGACAACAAAACCTACGGTTCCGCTCACATTGATGCGGAGCGCTCGGCACGCTTGACGGTCCGGGTTGCCCAGATCAACCTCGAAGACTTGGCACTGGTAGCTACGGCTTCCCAATACCCCACCGGGTCCAAGCGCATCCAACAAAAGCCCACGCGCGTTAGCTATGGCCTGTTCGCTCATGCCTTGGGTACTTAGTGCCGCAACGAAGTGAGCGTCTGTGACCGCGCCGAGCTTTGCCGTTTGGTACAACGACATACCCATAAGCGCCGTGGCCAAAAGCATCAGGACTTCCCGCATCGCACCACCGCTCCCCACCCACCACGTTTTGAGCTATTTCCTACACGGTTCAGCACCCTGCACAGCAAATATACGACACATCAGGCAAAATTGGAAGCACCGGTCTGTGACTTTACATTATAGGGCGGGCAGGCGAGCAAGCTTAACGCACGGATTTAGGCAAAGATTTTGTCATGTTGGCAACAATGCTGGCACCCAAATCGGCGACGGCGGCCGACATGGCACGGACCTGAGCCTCGACTCCCGGCACGGCCATGGCATGTTCGAAATTGACGCGCTGGCGCATCACCTGGCGCATCACATTAGCACCATCGCGGACAGTGCGGATTTCCCAACTAGCGATCATGACCACCCGGCCGGTTGCGTCCGGTTCAAAGGTCTCGACATCAAGCGGAACCTCGAAATCAACATCTGCGCTTCGGGTGCCGCTGATGGTTACCCAATAACCGGACCCCAGCCGTCCGGCGAGATCGGCGACCAGCGCGCGTTGCAGACCGGAGCGTAACGGCTCGGCCCAGCGAGCGCCGTCTTCTGTGGCCATCCGGTTGTCGGTAGCGCGCCGAACAATGTCGGTGCGATCGAGGTAATCGGGAACGGTAATCGGTCCCAGCGCCACCATCAGCGGCCGGTTCAAGCGCGGCGTGCTTGCGGGTGTGGCTGCGGCTGTGGCTGCGGCTGGAGTCGTAGCCGCCAAGGGCGAACTTAGAACATAGAGGTTAGGGGGCGGCAAGGTGGCGCAACCTGCGGTCAGCAGAATACTCAACATAATACTCAGCCGAACGGGCGAGACGGAAAGACGGCGCGGCTTGATCATCTTTGACTCCTTCCCATCACCAGGGCATTGGGGTTGCGCTCAACCTGCTCGGCGAACGAGCGCATCGAGGATGACATGGTGGCAAGGTTGCGCAGTATTGTTTGGATATCTTGCAACAGTGGCGATCGCGGCGCCATCAGCACGTGAATGTCGCCAAGCGCGGCGTGAAGATCACCGGAAATCTGGGCACTGCGGTTATCGGTCTCGGTCAACAGTCGCTCAAGTCCGGCCAGGGCAGCGATCAGCCTAGGCTGAAGCCCTGCCAACATGGCATCGAGTCGCTCGGTAGCATGACGGCCGCTAGTGGTGGTTTCTCGCAGATCGGCAAGCAAGCCCGCGACCTGAGGCTGGACGGAACCAGCGGTTGCCGCCGTCGCCTTGACGGTCTCGACAGCGTATTTGAGTATGTCGTGTATTTCAGGCCCCGACACCAGCTCTTTGAGCGCGCGCAGAGTGATCACCAAGTCGTTGGCCAATTCCTGGATCGGCAATTTGCTGATGGTATCCTTCATGGCATTGATACCACCGCGCACCTCAGGTATCTCGGGCATATGCAGATCGATGCCGGACACCGCCCCCTTGTTCTCGGGGTGGTAGTCAAGTTCGACCGAGAGCTGCCCCGTGATCAGGCTCTGCATCACCAAAGATGAACCCAGGCCATTGCCCATCATTTGCTTGCTAAAGCCCAGGTCTTTCTTGCTGCGGGCACCGCTGGCATCATCGACGTTGATCCGCTCGGGTTCGAATTCCATGATTACCGGAATCTCGGCGGCACCGGTGGAAGGGTTAATATGAACCACGATGTCGACCACCGAACCGACTCGGACCCCACGGAACGTCACCGGCGCACCGACACTAAGCCCGGCAACAGAACCGTGAAAAAACGTAACCGCCCGCGGCCTGCGCTCGAAATAGCTGGCATTGCGACCAAAGGCGATCAAGGCGAGCAACGCCAGTGTCACCGCGCCGACAACAAAGATGCCGATAGCACGGGCGTTCGGTTGTTTCATGGCTCTTTTCCTTCCCCGCTGCCAAGGAACTCCCGCACACCAGCATGTCCGCAGCTCATCTGCAACTGTCGGGGATTGCCCCAGGCGATGGCGGTCCGGCTTTCGGCGTCGAGGAAAACGCAATTATCGGCGATGGCGAAAATACTTGCAAGTTCGTGCGTAACCATCACGATAGTCGTTCCTAGCGTATCACGCAACTCGAGCAAAAGCCGGTCGAGTCGGCGTGAACTGATCGGGTCTAACCCTGCAGATGGCTCGTCGAAAAACAGTATATCAGGATCAAGCGCCATCGCCCGCGCCAGCCCGGCCCGCTTGCGCATACCACCGCTGATCTCCGCCGGATAGTAATCCTCAAAGCCGCGCAACCCAACCAGCGACAACTTGTAGGAGGTAAGCTTGGCAATCTCGCGCAACCCCAGCCCGGAGTAAAGCGAGAGCGGCAGGGCCACATTCTCGGCCAGCGTCATGGAACTCCACAGCGCCCCGCTCTGGAACAAAATTCCGAAGCGCCTCCCAATCTCGACCCGCCTAAAGTCGGTGGCGTCCCAGTAGCTCTCGCCGTCGTAGCGGATCAAGCCGCTTGCAGGCCGGATCAGCCCGATCATATGCTTCATCAGCGTACTCTTGCCGCAGCCGCTACCACCCATAATGACAAAAATCTCGCCCCGTCCGACTCGAAAGCCGACGCCACGCTGAACGACGTAACCGGCGAAGACCATGTCCAGATCCTCGACCAGTATAAGAGCTTCCTCTGAGATAAGGGTTTCCCTAGGGAGCAACGTACTCATATGCCCCAAACTTCCAACGCCACTGCGAACACCGCGTCGGTAATGATAATATAAAGAATACTAGTCACCACCGCCGAAGTGGTGGCGTCACCGACGGCTGCGGCGCTACGCCCGCACTGGATGCCGCGCATACATCCGGCCATGGCCACCAGTACGCCGAAGACTAGGCTTTTGCTCAGGCCAATCATAAACTGACTAATCCGAAGTACATTTTGGGTCTGATGCCAGTATTGCAGCACCGATAAATCAAGCACAGTGGTTCCAACCAGCATACCGCCAGCCAAGCCGACGGCGCAAGCATAAAGATAAAGCAACGGCATCATCAAGGACAGGCCTATCACCCGAGGCAGCACCAAATAATCGAAAGGCGACAGGCCTAGTGTAGTCAGAGCATCAATTTCCTCTTGAGCCTGCATGGTGCCGATGCGAGCGGCAAAGGCGGCGCCAGTTTTACCGGCAATCACGATCCCGGTCATAACCCCCGCCATCTCCCGAGTCATGGCCAGACCGACCAGATCGGCGACGTAAACCCCAGCCCCGAACCGACGCAGCTGCACGGCACCGATGAAAGCCAGGATCATGCCGATCAGCAAGGAAATCACCGTGACAATAACCAGCGAGCGCGGGCCACTGTCCTCTACCGCCTCCATAACATCACGTAAGCGGAACCGTGCCTTTCCTGCAAACAGCCGCGCTACCGACTGGCACATCTCACCAAAGAAGAGAAGTTGCCCATCCAATTCATGCCAGCCCCCCAGCACCATGCCCCCGACATGGTCGAAGGATGTCAGCCGGCCGCCCTTGCGCCCTGTGCCGGTTCGCTCCGGGACCGCCCGCGCCAGCCCAATTAATTTAGCGAGGCCGGCATCGACCATAGCAAGGTCGAAAGCAACGCCTGAACTCTCGCATAGGTCGTAAATAGTTACTAGGTAGGCGGCAAGAGCGCTATCCGCCCGTTCCAGCCCCTCGCACAACACGACGACGCGCTTTAACTCGGCCGCCCCGGCCGCCCCGGTCGCCCCACCCTGGGCCAAGGCATCTGCTACCGGGCCAGGATCAGGTATCCCGTCCCCTAACTCCCACACACCGCCCACCGTCAGTCGCAGCTCCGCCCCCGATAATTCAACTTGGAGTAGGCGACGCCCGGCAGCGGATCTGCTGATCGTTGATGTTTTCACAACGCAACCCTTGAGCCGGTGGCGCAGACCATTTTCACCATTAATCTACCACCGGCAACAAAATAGTTATTTCCGTGCCCCGACCGATGGTGCTGGCGATAGCGATGTTTCCGCCCCAGTCCTTGACTATGCCGTCCACCACACTCAGCCCCAGGCCGGTGCCCTGACCTGGAGGTTTGGTGGTAAAGAAAGGCTCAAATACGTGGTCAAGTACTTCCGGTGCTATGCCACAACCGCTATCGGTGACAATGATACGCAAGGCCTCGGGGCTGACGATGCCATAAAGACCACGCTGTGAAGTCGTCAGTTGCACCCGCGCCACAGAGCAGCCGATACGGCCGCCGTCTCCGACCGCTTCGCCTGCGTTGTTGACCAGATTAACGATGATCTGGGACAACTCGCTGGAACTTCCTAGTACTTTAGAGGTGGTATCGTTGATGTCGGTTTCAATCACCACCGAACATAGCAGCGCTTGACGCATCAATTTGATGCACTCAGCCACCACCTCGCCACAGGCAACTGGACCGACCACCGGAGTCAGTTGGCGAGCATATGTCATGATGCTACGGACTATCTGCGCCGCCTTCCAGCCGCTCTCATGGATAGTTGTGAGGAAGGTCCGCTGCATTTCGTCATTACCGACGCGCGCTAGCGCCAGCTTCGACAGCATAGTGATCGGCACCAAAAGATTATTGAACTCATGGGCGACACCGCCGGCTAATTGGCCCAAACTCTCCATCTGCTGGCGTCTCCGCTCGACCTCCAAACGTCGGCGCTCGGCGGTTATCCGGGTCGAGGTGCCGAAATAGCCACTAAAACCGCTGTTATGGGCGAAAAACAGGGGAAATCCGCTGAGCCGCAGCCATTCCAATTCGCCGCCGGGAACCCGCACCGGGAGGGTAAGGTTGCGAAACGGTTCGCGTGCGGCTATGGCCTCCTTGATGCGGGCAAAATCTTCGGGCGGTGCCTTTGCATCCACAATCTCATCAGGGGTGAAGCCGACAAAGACCGTGAGAAGCGGCCGGCGCTTTTCCCCCTTGCCTTGGACTTTGATCAACCTCAAATTATCATCGCACTCCCAAATATCGTCAGATACCAAATCAACCAACATGCGCAGACGCTCGCCATCGGGCTGGTCCCGTGTCGATATATCATTAAAGCGTGATGGCATGATCAGTATCTTCCGCCTGATATTCCGCCTACTTAAGTCCACCTAAGCAAATGTACTTTATTTCGAGATATTCGTCGATACCAGATTTGCCACCCTCACGGCCGATGCCCGATTGCTTTATGCCACCAAACGGTGCCGCCTCGGTTGAGATGAGGCCTTCGTTAACGCCGACCATGCCATATTCCAGCGCCTCGGCAACACGCCAGACCCGGTTCATATCGTTGGTGTAGAGATACGCAGCTAGACCGAATTCGGTATCATTGGCCATGGCGATGGCATCCGCCTCGGTTTCAAAACGGAACACGGCAGCCACCGGCCCAAAAATCTCCTCTCGGGCCAGCCGCATCGATGGCGTCGCACCAGTCAACAGAGTCGTCTGGAAGAAGGTGCCGCCCAGGATGTGAACTTGGCCGCCCAGCACGATCCGGGCACCCTTGGCGACGGCGTCGGCCACCAGCCCCTGGATCTTAGCCAATGCGGCGGCGTTGATCAGGGGGCCTTGCTGGACACCGGGCTCAGTGCCTGAACCGACCTTAAGGCCACCGATCGCCCGGCCCAGGCGTTCTACGAAGGCGTCATGACTCGCGGCCTGGACCAAAAAACGATTGGCGCAAACGCAGGCCTGGCCAGTGTTGCGAAATTTACAGGCTATAGCGCTAGCGACTGCTGCATCAAGATCGGCGTCATCAAAGACCAGGAATGGGGCGTTGCCGCCAAGTTCCAGCGACAGCCGCTTGACGGTAGCGGCGCACTGACCCATCAGTAGTGATCCGGTTTTGGTCGAGCCGGTAAAGGATAGCTTACGCACTGTTGGACTGGCGGTCAGCGTTCCGCCGACTTCGGCCGGGCGGGTGGTCGGAATGACGTTAAAGATGCCTGCCGGCATCCCGGCCCTTGATGCCAGCTCGGCCAGCGCCAGCGCCGAAAGGGGAGTGTCCTCGGCCGGCTTGACCACCACAGTGCAGCCAGCCGCCAAGGCCGGGGCGACCTTGCGGGTGATCATGGCGTTGGGAAAATTCCAAGGCGTCAGTGCCGCGACCACGCCAACCGGCTCCCTGAGCGTGATAATACGCCGGCCCGGTCTATTGGAGGGAAGAATCTCCCCAGCGATGCGCGTGGCCTCCTCGGCGAACCACTTGACAAAGGTGGCGCCATAGGCGACCTCACCGCGCGCCTCGGCAAGCGGCTTGCCGCACTCAAGCGTGAGCAGCAAGGCCAGATCATCAATGTTGGCCAGAATAAGGTCATGCCAGCAACGCAAGATGGCCGCCCGCTCAACCGGCAGTTTGGCCCGCCAAGCCGGTCCCGCCGCCGCCGCTGCCGCAATCGCCCGCTCGGTCTCGCCCGCGCCCAAATCTGCTACGTTTGCAAGAGTCAACCCGTATGCGGGATTGATCACATCAAAAACTCGGCCGTCATCGGCATCGATCCATTCGCCATTGACAAAGCCATGCCAACGAAACAGCCCAGTGTCACTGAGCCGCATAGAGGCGATATAATTAAGGGTCATGGACTTGGCCTATCAAGTATGGCGGTTCGAATATAGCCGTAACTGATCATGCCGGTATGATCAAGGGGCGTGCTGGCCCCTTGCCCGGACTTCGCGGGCGTGCTGGCCCTTGCCCGGACTTCGCGGGCGTCATATAAGGTAATATGTTTCTAACCGTGCCGAGGGCCGTCCATGCCGCGCCGCATCGCCTATCTCAATGCCAGGCTGCTGGATCCGGCGAGTGGTCTTGATCGGCCTGGGGCGCTGCTGACCGAAGGCGCGTTGATCGCCGACTTTGGTCCCGGGCTATTCGCCGACGGTGTGCCCGACGGTGTCGAACAGATCGATTTGCGGGGAGCCTGCCTTGCACCGGGATTGGTCGACATGCGGGTTTCGGTTGGCGAGCCGGGTTCCGAGCACAAGGAAACCATCCTCACCGCCAGTAAGGCCGCAGCGGCCGGCGGCATCACCGCGTTGGCTTGCCTACCCAACACCGACCCGCCGCTCGACGACATGTCGGGGATCGAGTTCATTGCCCGCCGCGCCCGCGACGTTAGACTGGTCAAGATATTCGCCCACGCGGCGCTGACCCGTCGCACCGAGGGGCGGGAGTTGACCGAAATGGGCCTATTGGCCGAAGCCGGAGCGGTAGCATTCACCGATGGTACCAGGACGGTTGCCGATGCGAAGGTGATGCAGCGGGCACTGAGCTATTCCGTAGCCTTCGATCTGTTAGTGGTTCAGCACGCCGAAGAGCCGACGCTGGCCGCTGGCGGCATGATGAACCGAGGCGAGACCGCGACCCGGCTGGGACTGGTCGGCATCTCGCCGCTGGCCGAGGTAATCATGATCGAACGTGATCTGCGGCTGGTCGAGGCGACGGGTGCCCGCTACCATGTCGCCCACGTCTCAACCGCCGAGGGCATTGAGGTTATCAGGCGGGCCAAGGCGCGCGGCTTGAAGCTGAGCTGTGATACCGCGCCCCATTACTTCAGCTTGACCGAAATCGATGTCGGAGACTACCGCACCTTTGCTAAGGTCTCGCCGCCACTGCGAAGCGAGGCCGACCGGCTTGCGGTCATCAAAGGGTTGGCCGACGGCACCATTGATGTAATAGCCAGCGATCACGCCCCCCACGACGCCGATAGCAAGCGGGTGCCGTTCGCCCAGGCGGCTTTCGGCGTCATTGGTCTGGAAACACTGTTGCCGCTGACCCTTAAGCTGGTTCACGAAGGCCAGGTGCCGTTAATGACCGCCCTAAAGGCGCTGACCTGTCGCCCGGCGGATTTGCTCAGACTGCCGCTCGGCCGGTTGAGCCGGGGGGGGGCTGCCGATTTGCTGGTTTTCGATCCCGACCGGCCCTGGCGCATCAATGCCGAAGCCTTTCTCTCTAAATCCAAGAACTCGCCGTTCGATGAGATGCTAGTGACAGGCCGGGCGCTGCGCACCGTTGTGGACGGACGCCCAGTATTCATACTTGAGGATTAAAATAATCGTGGATAATTTAGGGAATAGCGTGGTGTGGATGCTGCTTGCCCTGCTCGGAGGTTATTTGCTTGGTTCTGTGCCATTTG
>JBAXKX010000074.1:0-11269 GCA_037135115.1 Rhodospirillaceae bacterium | reverse complement strand
CCTTGCTAAACGTGGACGCTGGGACCTAGGGCCATTTTTGGTTCGCTCCGCCAGGATGTTGCACCGACTACAGCCAAATGTGGTGCATTCCTACCTGCCGGTGCCCAACGTAGTGGCCGCCCTTTTGCGACCAGTGGTTCCCACTGCGGTGCTGGTCTGGGGCATTCGTGCCGCCGATATGGATCTTGCCGCCTATGATCGGCTGAGCCGCTTGTCCTACCGGTTGGAAAGAGGACTGGCCGGAGCGGCGGACCTGATCATCGCCAATTCGCGTCGGGGAAAGGCTCATGCGCTGGCCTGCGGCCTGCCGACCGGGCGTCTGCACCTTATTGCCAATGGCATCGACACTGCCCGCTACCGGCCCGATGAGGAGGCGCGCATCCGCCTGCGCGGTGAGTTAGGATTGCCACCTGAAGCGGCGGTGATCGGGCTGATCGCCCGCTTTGATCCAATGAAGGACCACGCAACCTTCCTCGCCGCCGCTGAACTTTTGGCCCGCAACCATCCCGGTGTGCGTTTTGTGCTGGCGGGGCAAGAGGTCGAGGACGGCAACCCGGCGCTCGCCGGAGCTAATGTTGGAGCGCTTGCCGGCAAGGTCAGTCTGCTCGGCCGACGCGAAGATATACCGCAGATCATGAATGCCCTCGATCTTATGTGCATGTCGTCAGCCTTTGGCGAGGGCTTTCCCAATGTTCTTGGCGAAGCCATGGCCTGCGGTGTGCCATGCGTTGCCACCGATGTCGGAGACGCCGCCTGGATACTCGGCGATACCGGTCGGGTAGTGCCGCCGCGCGATCCAGTGGCGCTGGCCGTCGCCCTCGCGGCCCAACTTGAGATAATAAAAAGGGCTGGGCCTGCGCTTCGGGCCTTGGTGCGCGGGCGCGTGGTTGATAACTTCGGGGCCGCTACTTTGATTGACCGCACCGAACGGTTGCTGCTCCAGGCCGTTGAGGAGAAGCGGCGGTGAGCATTATCCTTCACATCATCACCACATTGGAGCGCGGCGGTGCCGAGGCGATGTTGGTCAAGCTGGGCCGCAATCTGGCGCCGCTCGGTATGCGCTCGGTCGTGGTATCCTTGACCGGGCCGGGAGTTTATGGGCCGGAACTGGAACTCCTTGGCGTGCCGGTGTGGTCACTGGGTCTGCGACGCGGCTTGCCCGATCCGGTCGCCTTGATTAAGCTTGTCGGCATCATCCGCCGCGAACGACCTGACCTCGTTCAGACTTGGCTTTATCACGCCGACCTGCTGGGACTGATTGCGGCTCGTCTGGCCGGCGTGCGGCCGGTATGCTGGAATATCCGCTGTTCCGACATGGACATGCATCATTATTCCCGACTTTCGCGCTGGTTGCCCCGCCTGCTCGGCCAGTTGTCGCGTCAACCCGAGGCGGTGCTGGTCAATTCCCAGAGCGGCCAGCGTTATCACCATGAACTTGGCTATCGGCCGCGCGCCTGGCACTTCGTCCCCAATGGCTTTGATCTCGAGGTCTTCCGGCCCAATGAGGACGCGCGCGCCGAGCTGCGCCGCGAACTGGGGCTGGTGTCCGGAACCCCTTTGGTCGGGCTGATCGCGCGCTTCGATCCGATGAAGGCCCATGCCGATTTTCTCGCCGCTGCCGAAATCGTGGCCCGCCGCCATCCGGCGGTGCGCTTCGTGCTGGCCGGACTAGGGATTGAACCCGGCAACCCGGCGCTAGCCGCAGCTGGTACTGGTGCGCTCGCTGGCCGGGTCAGCTTGCTCGGCTTGCGCGGCGACGTGCCCAAGATCATGGCGGCGCTGGATATTTGCTGCTTGTCGTCGGCTTTTGGCGAGGGGTTTCCCAACGTCCTTGGCGAGGCCATGGCCTGCGGCGTTCCTTGTGTCGCCACCGATGTCGGGGATGCCGCCTGGATACTCGGCGACACCGGCCGGGTGGTGCCCCCGCAAGCGCCAATGGCGCTGGCCGCCGCCCTCGATGATCTATTGGCCGGCGGACCGAATTTATGGCGGCCACTGGGCGATGCGGCAAGGCGGCGCATTGAGGAAAACTTTTCCCTCTCCGGGGTCGCCCATACCTATTATGATCTTTATGCTGGTCTGATCGCTGAACCGCTTGAGCAAGAAGGATAACCAATGTGCGGTTTAGCCGGGTTCCTTGATTATCAAAGCGCCCGCTGCTCCGAAGAGGCGCTGGCGCTGGTAACGGCCATGAACGACAGCCTCCATCATCGCGGCCCCGATGATGGTGGCGCCTGGGTCGAGGCGGAGGCGGGCATCGCCCTTGGCCATCGGCGGCTTTCGATCGTCGACCTGTCGCCTGCTGGCCACCAACCGATGGTGTCGGCCGACGGCAATTACGTGCTGGTCTACAACGGCGAGATTTACAACACCGAGGAGGTACGCACCGAGTTACCCGGCCGGAGCTGGCGCGGTCGCTCCGACAGCGAAGTATTACTTGAGGCCTGCGCCACCTGGGGGGTCGAAGCTGCGGTCCGCCGCTTGATCGGCATGTTCGCCTTTGCCTTATGGAACCGTCGCGACCGCGTATTGACGCTAGTCCGTGACCGGCTGGGCATCAAGCCGCTGTACTGGGGCTTGTTTAGGGGCACGTTTGGGCCGCTATTCCTTTTCGGTTCAGAATTGAAGGCCCTGCGCGTTCACCCCGATTGGCACCCCGAAGTAGACCGTGACGCCCTGGCCGGCTTCCTGCGCCATAACTATGTACCCGGTCCCCGCAGCATCTACCAGGGCGTTAGCCAACTGCCGCCCGGTACCATTCTGACCCTGGCCCACGGGGGCGTGCCACGGCTTACGCCGTTTTGGTCGTTGAATGAGGTGGTTCGTCACGGGCTGGCGAACCCGCTGGAACTCTCTGACCCGGAGGCTATCGAGCTACTTGACGGACTGCTGCGCGATGCGGTGGGACGAAGGATGGTCGCCGATGTGCCGCTCGGTTGCTTTCTTTCAGGCGGAGTGGACTCCTCGACGGTGGTTGCGCTAATGCAGGCGCAAAGCGACCGTCCGGTGCGGACCTTCTCGATTGGGTTCCGCGAGGACGCCTTTAATGAGGCCCATCATGCGCGAGCGGTGGCCGCCCATCTCGGCACCGACCATGAAGAGCTTTACGTCGGCTCCGACCAAGCCCTTGAAGTAATTCCACGCCTGCCCGAGCTATTTGATGAGCCTTTCGCCGATTCGTCCCAGCTTCCCACCTACCTGCTCGCGGCAATGACCAAGCGGCACGTCACTGTCGCGCTTTCAGGTGACGGGGGCGATGAGCTTTTCGCCGGTTATGCCCGCTACGGCATTGCCGATCATATGACGAAAATCTTTGCTCGGATACCAGTTGTGGCCAAGCGTCTGGGGGCCATGGCTGCCAGCGCCGCCGACCGGTTGCCTTGGCCGTTGCTCAACCACTATTTGCCTTTGGTGCGGAGCCTGCGCCTTTCCGACCGCTTGCCGCTGCTGGCCGAGCTGCTGGGCCAGTCCGACTCGGCAATCACCATCTATCGCCGCCTGATCAGCCATTGGCCATCACCTGACGAGGTGGTAATCGGTGCCCACGAGGCCAGCCTCGACTGGAGCCCACTTGGGGCCAGCCACGTTCATGAGCCGATAGCGCGGATGCAGTACCTGGACACGCTGACCTATCTGCCCGACGATATCCTGACTAAGGTCGACCGCACCAGCATGGCGGTGGCCCTGGAAGCACGTGTGCCCCTGCTTGATCACCGGGTGGTAGAACTGGCATGGCACCTGCCGATGCGATTCAAGCGGCGCGACGGCCAGACCAAATGGTTGTTGCGCCAAGTTCTATATCGGTATGTTCCCCCGGCCTTGATAGATCGGCCCAAAACCGGCTTTGGTGTGCCCCTCGATACTTGGCTACGTGGACCGCTGCGACCCTGGGCCGAGGATTTACTCGACGAGCACTCGCTGCGCATGGGCGGCCTGTTCGAGCCCGCACCCATACGCCGAATCTGGCATGAACATGTCAGCGGGACCTGCAATCGCGGCTACCTGCTGTGGGACATTCTGGTCGCCGAGTCGTGGCGCCGTCATTGGCTATGACTGTGTTAAAATTAAACTGTCAAAACTACTTGCGGCTCCATGATCAAGCATTTTCCGCGATACGCTGGCGCACACCCTCGCGATCAGGCGCGGTATGTCCGCCCTTGATGCCCTCGTGCCAACTGGTCATGCGGTCCAGGCGATTGTAATAGGTCATCTGCACCGAGCGACGGATTAATAGTTCGTCGGTCATCTCCTCCTCCCAGATCTGCCCGGCCCAGGCGTTACAATTTTGGCAGAAAGGGACCATGTCCCACTGGCCGGTTTCGTGATAGTGGCGAATCTGGCTCAAAGCCTCGCCATGCCAAACCGCCTTGATGCCATCCTTGAACACATTGCCGACGATTTGATAGCCATAGCTGTCAAAACAGCAGATCGACGCATCGCCGTTAAAGTGAATTGGCAGCGAGTGATACAGCATTGAGCACGGAATACGCTCTTCCGGCAGCTTAATACCCCATATCCCTCCGTCCTCGAAAACATAACCCACACGAACAACATCTACCTTTTTCGTCCAGATCTTAATGAATTCTTCGACCTCGTGCTCATTATCGCGCTGAATGGTATATGATGCGCCGATGCGGGGCATTGTACTCTTAGCTTCGTCGCGAACCCGCAGCATCATTTCACAGTTATTTGCAATCTTGTCGAGCTTATCAACACCGCGAACCTTTTTCAAGGTCTCGGGAGTAACAGCGTCAAAGCTGAAGAATATTGAGTCGATCTGCATTTCGACCAGGAAGCGCGCAATATCCTCGGTTAGGGTAAGTCCGTTGGTGTTAAATGAAATAACAATATCACGTTGCTTCATCTCGCGGATTTGCTCCTTGAGATTTTTGATAAGCAGCGGCTCTCCCCACCAGCTCGGCGCGACCACCGGCTGTGACAATTTCATTTCGTCGAGTAGGGGAATCAGGTTTTCCGAAGTCATCTTTCCGATGATGTGCTCATGTTTTTTCTTTTCCTCGGGGTCGCCATGGAAAAGGCACATCGGGCATTTGAGATTGCACACCGTTTCCAGGTCAAGAAGATAGCGTTCCGGCAGATCAGGCACGGCCCAATCCTTCCGACTGAGATTCTTGACCTCGGGCTTGTCGCTCATCATATCCGTCCGTCTGATAGTTTGTTCGTATAAAAATTTTACATGGCTGCAGCCAAGATGCCCGCCATGCTGTAAAAAGTCAATAATGCCAAACCGAGGCAAAGCAAAACTGCGGGGGCTCCCGTCAAAGAGAAACCCCCGCAGCTCGAATGCGTAACGTACGATGCGATTTTTGAGCTGCTAGTAACCCATATCGCCAGCGTCACCGCCTGATGCGGGTCCATCCGGCTTTTCAGTCTTTTGGGCTACCATCGCCTCGGTGGTGATCAGCAGGCCAGCGACCGATGCGGCACCCTGAAGGGCAGTACGTACAACCTTGGCTGGATCTATGATGCCGGCCTTGATCATATCCACATATTGCCCGCTCTGGGCGTCGTAACCTTGGTTAATGTCGCCGAGGTCGTTTAGTTTGCCAACCACGATCGAGCCGTCATCCCCAGCGTTGGCGACGATCTGGCGTACCGGGGCCTCAAGCGCGCGGCGGATGATGTCTATACCGACGCGCTGGTCTTCGTTGACGGGCTTGAGGGCTTTCAGTGAACGGCCTGCATAGAGCAGAGCGACGCCGCCGCCCGGGACGATGCCTTCCTCGACCGCAGCGCGGGTGGCATGGGTAGCGTCGGTGACGCGATCCTTGCGCTCCTTGACCTCGACCTCGGTAGCACCACCGACCCTGATCACCGCGACGCCGCCTGCCAACTTGGCCAAACGCTCCTGGAGCTTCTCGCGGTCATAGTCCGAAGTTGTGTCTTCCATCTGCTGGCGAATCTGGGAGCAACGAGCGGCGATAACCGTCTTCCCCCCGGCGCCGTCAATGATAGTGGTGTCTTCCTTGGTGATCAGAACCTTTTTCGCGGTGCCGAGCATGGCCAGCGTCACAGTCTCCAGCTTGATGCCGAGGTCTTCAGAAACGACCTGCCCGCCGGTCATGATCGCGACGTCCTCCATCATCGCCTTACGGCGATCGCCAAAGCCGGGAGCCTTCACCGCCGCAACCTTCAACCCACCGCGCAGCTTGTTGACAACCAAAGTAGCCAGGGCCTCGCCTTCAACGTCCTCAGCAATGATCAGCAAAGGCCGGCTCGACTGAACCACCGCCTCAAGGCAGGGCAACAGCGGCTGTAGGCCAGAAAGCTTCTTTTCAAAGAGCAGAATGTACGGGTCATCAAGCTCGGCGACCATCTTTTCAGTATTGGTGACGAAGTATGGCGAGACATAACCGCGATCAAACTGCATGCCCTCGACGATGTCGAGCTCGGTCACCAGACCCTTGGACTCCTCAACGGTGATCACCCCCTCGTTGCCGACCTTCTCCATCGCCTGAGCGATCTTGTCGCCGATCTCGGAGTCGCCGTTAGCCGAGATTGTGCCAATCTGAGCAATTTCGGCGTTGGTCGCAACCTTTCGCGAGCGGGCCTTGATATCGGCAACCACAGCTTCAACCGCCATGTCGATGCCGCGCTTAAGGTCCATTGGGTTGAGACCGGCGGCCACCGCCTTGGCACCCTCGCGGATGATGGCCTGAGCCAGCACGGTCGCGGTGGTGGTCCCGTCACCAGCCAAGTCACTGGCCTTGGTGGCAACCTCACGCAGCATCTGCGCGCCCATGTTCTCGAACTTGTCGGCAAGCTCAATGTCTTTAGCGACGGTCACGCCATCCTTAGTAATGCGCGGCGCACCGTAAGACTTGTCGAGGACGACGTTACGGCCCTTGGGACCAAGCGTCACCTTCACCGCGTCGGCCAATATATCTACGCCACGCAACAAACGATTGCGGGCCTCTACACCAAACTTAACTTCTTTGGCAGCCATTGTTCATCACCCTTTTTAGATGCACTCGCAGAGGATACCGGCGCTTGGCCGTGTTACCTTGGTCAGTCGTTACTAAAGTCAACCGTCCCAAGGCTATCTCTCAACAACACCCATGATGTCCGACTCCTTCATGATCAAAAACTCATCGCCGTCAATCTTGACCTCGGTACCAGACCATTTTCCGAACAGGATGCGATCACCAGCCTTGACGTCGAGCGGAACAATCTTGCCTGACTCGTCACGGGCACCCGGACCGGCGGCAATAACCTCGCCTTCCTGGGGCTTTTCCTTGGCGGTGTCGGGGATGATGATCCCCCCCTTGGTCTTCTCTTCGGATTCCAGACGCTTGACTACAACGCGGTCATGTAGTGGACGGAACTTCATCTAATGCCTCCAAATGGCGGGCCTCGCAACGTCAGGCCCCACAACACAGCGTCGGGGTCGGTGTTAGCAGTCACCCCGCACGAGTGCTAGATACCTAATGCCTGTTGCATCCGGTTGCAAGGGTGAAGTCGTCGAATTTAGCGTTTTGGCGTTTGGGGGGAGAAACTTATGGCCACTAGCCGGAATTGCGCTGTGCCTTGTCGGCAACCATAAAGAAAATTGGTTAGCACCGGGTTTATTACTGACATGGAGCCACATTGACAAAACCGGCGCTTTGATGGTCAACTGTAAATATCGCAAACGCTTAAATGATGGCGGCCACCGCAATGCCTGCACGTTTGAACGCTGGTTCGGGGGATGGATCTTTCTCCGGGCTTCGACCGAGCCGCGCTGGCGGCGCAATTTTGGTTGCAGTTATGACTGCCCTGCTGCCGGTTGTAGTCAGGGCCCAGATGCTGCCGCCTTCGGCCGAGCCTGGGCGACTGGAAAAGCGGTTTGAGGAGCAAGCCAAACCCCAGTCCCTGCCGGAAATCAAGTTCCCTGCCCCCGAACAAGCTCCACCACCGGAGCAGGCGGGCAAGGTCCACTTCCGCCTGACCGGCATCGTGTTCGAGGGCAACACAGTAATCACCAGCGAGGCGCTGCGGCCGCTCTACGGGCATCTTCTCGACAGCGACTTGACGCTGCTCGATATTTACAAGCTGCGCGACGCCATTACGGCCAAATTGCGTAACGATGGTTATATACTGTCGCAGGCCCTGGTTCCGGCCCAGACCGTCAAGAGCGGTGTCGTGCGAATTTCGATTGTCGAAGGCGCAATCAACAGCATCCGCTTCGAAGGGGACGAGGTTGCCGACCGATTAGGCCTTATCGACCGCTATACGGCAAAGATCAAGGCCTCGCAGCCGTTGCGTGCCGAGGATTTTGAGCGTTACGTCATGTTGATGAACGACCTGCCGGGACTCCGGGTCAAGACTGTGCTGCAACCGACTTCCGGCACCATGGTCGGATCGGATCTCGTGGTCGTTCGCGAGCGCAAGCCGATTGATGCCAGCTTTACCATCGACAACCGGGGCTCACGCTCGTCCGGACCGCAGCAGTTGCAGCAATCCCTTGACTTTAACGACCTAATCGGCACGTTTGACCAGACCTCCCTGCGCGGCATCGTCACTCCCCATGTCGATGAGATGCGCTACCTTGATCTGGCCCACACCGAGGTGATCAATTCGGAAGGCAGCGCCGTCCTGCTTGGCGTGCGCCGCAGCTGGACCGAGCCTGGTCATACGCTGCGGCCGTTGCAGGTCAAGGGCGTCAACAGCACGGTGAGGTTTGACTTCTCTCATCCATTGATCCGATCGCAGTCAGAGACTTGGCGGGCAAATGTTGGGTTTGACTATAAGAACAGTCGCACCAATGTTCTTGGCACTCGCCTTAATGAGGACCGCGTCCGGGTGCTGTCGCTCGGCACTTCATATGATATCTCGGATGCACTACAGGGCAGCAATATCTTTACCCTTCGCTACAGCCAGGGTCTTGATATTATGAATCCCACTCTCAGCGGCAGTGATGCGCTGACCCGAGCCGGCGGACGCAGCGACTTTCGCAAGTTCACCTTTTCGGCGCTCCGCATGCAGCCTCTGCCAAATAATTTCGGCGTCTCGTTGGGCATGGACAGCCAATGGAGTCCCGACCAGTTGCTGT
Organism: Rhodospirillaceae bacterium; assembly: GCA_037135115.1. Taxonomy (GTDB): domain Bacteria; phylum Pseudomonadota; class Alphaproteobacteria; order Azospirillales; family Azospirillaceae; genus BOG-933. The sequence continues at coordinate 2,217 of JBAXKX010000074.1, read as the reverse complement.
CCGGCGAGGAGTTCGGTGTAGGTGGGTCACAATATGGCCGCCCATTTGACGGTTCTGAGATTACCGGCGACAAGGGCATCGCCGCAAAGGTTGAATTGACCTATACGCCAGAAGTCGATATTCCCAATGTTCAGTATTTTCAGCTTTATATCTTTGTCGATAGCGGTGCCGTTGACAATTACGAAGCTGACGTAGGCCATCATGGTTGGGATGCGTTGGCCTCAGTCGGCACCGGCTTTCGCACCGGCTTGACCAATTACCTGACCGGATCGTTTGAGATTGGTAAGCCGTTTCTGCGTTATACTACCGCCAACAATACCCGCGACATTCGTGGCTTCTTCAGCGTGACGGCGAGGTACTAGAACATGTCAGCATCGCTTCTGATTTCGTCGCTAATCGCTCGCGGTTATGAGCGTCTGGATGGCGTTAGCCTGCGAGCTGTTCTGTTAGACCGGACGGCGTTGTCGGGCATGATCGCCTTGAGCATCCTTGGCGTGATCTCGCGGGCCGAGGCCAACCCTCAAGGCGGTGCCGTGGTTGGCGGCGATGCGACTATCTCCCAGACTGCGCCCAATCAAGTCACCATCAATCAGGCGACCAATCGGGCGATTATCAACTGGCAATCATTTGGTATTGGTGCGGGCGAGCACACCCAGTTCGTCCAACCGTCATCGGCGTCAATAGCCCTCAACCGTGTGCTTGGCGGCAGCCGGTCGGATATACTGGGCAGGCTCAGCGCCAACGGCCAAGTCTGGCTCGTCAACCCGTCGGGCGTGTTCTTCGGCCCCAACGCGGTAATAGACGTCGCAGGCCTGCTGGCGACCACCCACAATATCAAAAACGAAGACTTCATGGCCGGCCGCTATGTATTCCAAAGCGACACCCAGCCAGCGGGAATCATCGAAAACCAGGGCCTGATCACGGCCAAAGACGCAGGGCTGGTCGCCTTCGTTGCGGCTGGCGTGGTCAACCACGGCATAATTACCGCCCGACTCGGCGAAGTAACGCTGGCGGCAGGCAACGCCTTTACTATCGATTTTACCGGCAGACAGCTCATCAATCTGGCCATGGACCGCAAGGTCACTCAGCAGGTGCTGGGAAATGACGGCAACCCACTGCCTTCGCTAGTCCATAACGATGGCAAAATTTTCGCCGATGGTGGCCGAATTCAGCTCACCGCGACTGCGGCGAAGGGTATCGTCGACAAGGTCGTCAATGTCGGCGGTATCGTCCAGGCGCGCTCGGTCGAACAGAGAAACGGTGAGATTATTCTCTCCGGCGGTGATTCCGGCATTGTCGAGGTCACGGGGACGCTCGACGCCAGCGGACGCGGGCCGGGACAGACCGGCGGCAATGTGCTCGTGCTGGGCGAAAAGATAGGATTGCTTGCTGGCGCACGAATCGACGTCTCCGGGGCGGCCGGTGGTGGCGATGTCCTGGTCGGGGGCGAGTTCCGTGGCGGCAATGCCACCGATGCCGAATATGCCGAGTTCGCGATTCGCCCGACCAGAAAGCCTCCGGTTCCCAACGCCTCCGTCGTTTACGTGGACAGGAACGCGGTAATCACCGCCGACGCCACCGACGCCGGCAAGGGCGGCAAGGTTGTGGTGTGGGCAGACGGGACCACCCGCATGCTAGGCAGCATTTCCGCTCAAGGCGGCGCGAATGGCGGCGATGGCGGCTTTATCGAGACCTCCGCCCATTACCTGGACGTAAACGGTGCCCAAGCCACCGCCGCCGCCCCTCGGGGCCGAGTCGGCAACTGGTTACTTGACCCTTGGGACTTGTATATTGTTGGGGGCGCGTCCAATATTAACCCGGTTACCTCTACTAGCGCCTCTTATACCTCAGGATCCGGTGCCAGCAACGTAAAAGATACGGATCTCGCGACTTGGCTGAATACGATGAACGTCACCTTAAAGACTGGGGGAACGGCCGGTGACGGAAATGGTAATGGCGACATCTTTGTTAACGTGCCGCTTAACTTTACAAATATTAAATACTTGACTTTGGATGCCCTTCGTAACATTTATGTTAATAATAATATCAGCGTAAACAATTCAGGTGGTGGGTATGGTGGAGTAACCTTTACTGCCCAAGGATATCAGGTCGCATCTGGGGTGACGATCAGCATGCTTGGTTCGACTTCACAGTTCTATGATGGTGCCTTTAGCACGGCTGGACCGTTCACGAGATCAGCTGGAGGATATCTGGGTC
>JBAXKX010000073.1:0-11457 GCA_037135115.1 Rhodospirillaceae bacterium | reverse complement strand
GAGTTGCCATCAGCACTTGTCCTTGTGGTATTGATGACAATGAACGCAAGATTATTTCTAGTGCCTTGGGGTGAACTCCGTTTTCAGGTTCCTCCACCAAATAGATGGCAGGAGTCGGAGGCATGAAAGCCAGTAGGGTGAGTGCCAACATGCGTAAAGTGCCATCGCTTAGCAACCAACTGGGAACTTCCAAGCCATCCTCGTACTTGAGCACCAAGTATTCGGCGTTGTCCGCCAGACGTCTTGCCCAACCAATCGCACGGAGATCAGGTAAAGCGTAGCGCAAGTGTTCGGTCCAATTGTCAATCGGGCTTCCCGGCGTGGCCCATTGCGGTAATTCGCTGGGCAGGCTGGTATTTTTCCCTATCAGCTTACCAACCACACGGGCCATATTGGTGCCATCAAGGTCAAACTTCGTGCTCCTGGTGGCAATGCACGGTAGGCGCATGGCGCGACTATTGAGTTGAATATATCGAATGCCGTGCATGAGAAAATTCTTAACCGCATTTGCCGTCGGATAACGTATAATGTCTGGAGGTGTTTGACTTAAGGCTAATTTACTAGGTCCGAAATTAAAGGCATTTTGACGATTGTCGGATTCACTAAAATAATAGCCTATACCTTCATTTTTTTTAAAAAGAAGCGGTTTGTTTGTTAAAGATCGAGTGAATGAGTTCGGAAGCTCACTCTGGATAACAAAACCGGGGCGACGAGAAAGAAATTCACCTTCAACGCATATGCCTAAATCATCATCATGACGAATTTTGAAGCTATAATCAATTATGCTCTCATCATTAGATGAAATATTATCTCCGATATCCAGCCAAAGTATAATTCCGATACTGCCGCCCTGTCGATTCCATGTCAGGTCGGCGAAGTTGGTGATGCCACGGCTTTCTACTGCCGTTTGAGGGCCATGGATCAAGCAATCGCGAACAAAGTCTATCGCATCAAGGAATGTCGACTTGCCCGCGCCATTTGCACCCACCAGGACATGAAATTCATTTAATGGAAGGTATTCTATGTTTTCAATCGACTTAAAATTAAAAATAGATATTCCGACTATCATCTTATGTGCCCGTTTGAGCTTAATCGGCCTATATTCGGCCACGACACGTTATCGCTCGTATCAAAACTAATTTGGATCCGCCGGACTGGAAAGTCAAACTTTCGCTGCTCCCGGCTTAACCATGGTTGCGGCGGTGTGGTTATGGCGCTAGGAAGTGGCGGCAAGTCCGCGCTCCCGGCCGGGATTGCGAAAAAACCGGAAAGACGATGAAATATGAGCGCCAGCCTGCCTCTCGCCGTTGTGCTGTGCGGTCACGGTACTCGCCATGCCGATGGGGCTGCCGAGTTCGTTGCGGTTGCCGACATGGTGCGAGCCAAGCTGCCCCACCGGCAGGTCGGTTATGGCTTTCTTGAACTGTCGGAGCCGCTGCTGCCCGATGCCCTCCTGGCGCTGACGCAGCAAGGCCATCGCCGCATCTTAGTCACCCCTTGCATGTTGTTTGCAGCCGGCCATGCCAAAAGCGATATTCCCGCCCTATTGCGGACTTTTGGCCAAGCCCATCCCGAGGTTGAACTTATCTATGGGCGAACCTTGGGCGTCGATCCAGGTTTGCTGAATGCCGCAGCCGCCCGCATTAACAGTGTTCTCGATAGTGCTCACGACACCTCGCCTCTTGGTAAAGTTCCGTGTGATGAAACTTTGCTTCTGGTGATCGGCCGCGGCAGCTCAGATCCCGATGCCAACGCCGACCTAGCTAAAATCACGCGGATGTTGTGGGAGGGCATGGGGTTTGGCTGGGGCGAGACGGGATATTTCGATGTAACTTTTCCCAACGTCGTGCCGGCCATCGATCACGCTACTAAATTGGGCTATCGGCGGATCGTTGTTTTTCCTTACCTTTTGTTCACCGGTGTGCTGGTCCGCCGTCTGCGCGAGATGGTGGCTTCTGCCCGGCTGCGGCATCCCGGGTTTGAGTTCATCGAGGCGCCTTATCTCAATGATCATCCCGGCGTAATCGAAGCCTTCGCCGACCGAGTCGAGCAGGCGATAATTGGTGACAACGCCATGAACTGCCGTCTGTGCCGTCATCGTACCGATATTCTGGCATTTGATCGTGATTCTTGTCACGGCCATCCCTATCCAAACCACCCCAACGGTCCCGGCATCGGCACCGCTTGAAGCTAAATATTCGGAGGCATGGGCTAAATGCTCGACTACCTGCGCGATCCTGCCGAAATCTATCGCCGTTCCTTCGCGATCATCCGCAGCGAGACCGATCTTTCTGCCGTCCCGGCTGATCTGCATGATCTTGTTATCCGAGTCGTTCATGCTTGTGGCCAGCCAGCGATTGTCCATGATCTTGCCTGGACCACCGGCTTTGCCGAGGCGGCGCGGGCGGCCTTGGTTAATGGCGCTACGATTCTGACTGACACACGCATGGTCTCGGAAGGTGTGATCAGGCGGCGGCTGCCAGCTGAAAACCAAGTGCTGTGCGGCCTTTATGATCCGGCAACGGCCGAGCTAGCCAAGGCAATCGGCAACACCCGCTCGGCCGCCGCTGTTGATCTGTGGGGCGACCGACTCGGGGGCGCGGTGGTGGCCATCGGCAACGCCCCGTCCGCCCTGTTTCGCTTGATTGAGCTTTTGCTGGATGGCGCGCCGCATCCCTCCGCAATTTTGGGCTTCCCCATCGGCTTTGTAGGAGCCGCCGAGTCGAAACAGGCACTGATTGACGCCAAGCTCGGCATTCCCTATGTGACCCTGCGCGGCCGGTTGGGCGGCAGCGCCATGGCTGCGGCTGCTCTCAATGCGCTTGGCTTTGAGCCGGCATGAGCGGCCCGGTGCAGCCATGGCTATCGATGATCGGCCTGCATGAGGACGGGCTTGATGGTCTTGGCGTAACGGCGCGGCGCTTGGTCGATGGTGCCGAAACGCTGATTGGTGACGCCCGGATGTTGGCTCTTGTTGCCGATGACGGGCGGGAACGCTTGATGTGGCCTAAGCCACTCACGGCTCTTTTTCCCGAAATTGAAAGACGACGCGGCCGACCGGTTTGCGTGCTGGCCAGTGGTGATCCGCTCAACTACGGCATCGCGGCACTAATCACCGCCCACTTCGCACCCGGATACTGGGTTATAATGCCTGCCCCATCGGCGTTCAGTCTTGCCTGTGCCCGGTTGGGTTGGCCGCACTCGACTGTTGAAATTCTCAGCCTGCACAACCGGCCACTTGCGGCGCTGGCCGGGTTTATTCGCCCCAATGCCCGGTTGGTGGTGCTGACCCGTGACGGCTCGACTCCAGCTGCGGCGGCTTCCCTGCTGACTGAACTGGGCTATGGCGCTAGCGCCATTACCGTTTTTGAGCGTATGGCCGGACCCCATGAGGCTCGGCTTGAGGGCCGGGCTGACGCTTGGAGTTACGACAGACTTGACGATCTTAACGTGATGGCCATCGCTTGCGCGGCGTCTGGCGCGGCGTTGGTGCTTGGCTGTGCTCCGGGCCTGCCTGATGAGGCCTTTTTCTCTGACGGCATGATCACCAAGCGTGAGGCGCGCGCCTTAACGGTAAGCGCGCTGATGCCGCAGCCAGCTCAAATACTGTGGGATGTCGGTGCCGGCTGCGGTACCGTTGGCATCGAGTGGTTGCGTGCGGCCGGACAGCGCAGCCGGGTGCTGGCTATCGAAAGTGAGCCTAGTCGTTGCGCCATGATCGCGGCCAATCGCGCCCGCTTTGGCGCCGTCCGGCTGGAAATCATCGCCGGTTCCGCACCTGATGCGCTATCAGGGCTAGTTGTACCCGATGCTGTGTTCATCGGTGGCGGCTTGACCGTGCCGGGAGTATTCGACGCCAGCTTGCTGGCGCTGCGGCCCGGCGGTGTAATGGTTGTAAACACTGTTACACTGGAAGGGGAACGCATGTTGCTTGAGTTCCATCACCGACTCGGAGGCGAGTTAATGCGGCTCGCAGTGGCACGGGCCAGCGCTCTTGGTCGGCAAGCGACCTTGCGGCCACAATTGCCGCTTACACAGTGGACATTTAGAAAACCAATCCTGTGAGAAAACCAAGCTGATGAAACAGGGAACCGTCTATGGGCTGGGAGTGGGGCCGGGAGACCCCGAGCTGATTACCATCAAGGCTCTTCGTATCCTGAATGCCGCCGCCGCCGTCGCTTATCCGGTGCAACGCGGCGAAAGTTTGGCGCGAGCAATTGTTGCGGCCCACCTCCGGCCGGGACAAACCGAGATAGCCATAGACACGCCGATGACTGGCGGCGACTCGGCTCAACCGGGTTACGACGCGGCGGCAGCCTCGATATCTTTTCACATCGCTCGCGGTGAGGATGTGGCGGTACTGTGCGAGGGGGATCCACTTTTCTATGGCTCATTCATCTATCTGTTGTCTCGACTGGCTGGAGGCCATAGGGTTGTCGTGGTGCCTGGGGTATCGTCGCTTAATGCTTGCGCGGCTGCGCTGCCCATTCCTTTGGTTGGGCGTGACGAGCGCTTGGTGGTAATGCCGGCCGCGTTGTCCGACGATAAATTGCGTGAAGGGTTGGCCTTCGCCGACAGCGTTGCCCTGGTTAAGGTCGGCCGACATTTCATGCGTATCAAGGCGCTTATCGAGTCGCTGGGGCTTGCTGCGAATACATTTTATGTAGAGCGGGCTTCCTTGCCGGGGCAGCGGATGTTGACGCTGACCGAGGTTGACCCGGCGACCGCCGTCTATTTTGCGATCATCCTGGTGTTCAAGGGCTCCTCACCATGGCGTTAAATTGTTCTGAAAATCCTTCCTTAGCCGCCCCGGTGCTGGTCTTGCTCAGTCCGGGTGGTGTTGCGCTGGCTCGTCAGCTCAAAGCCCTGCTCCCAGACGCAGAAATTCATGGACTAAGGACCCGACTCGGGGCCAGTGAGGCAGACGTACTCTTCAATGGTACAGCCGAGCATCTTCGTGGATTGTTCATCGCGGGCCATCCGATCATTGGCCTGTGCGCTGCTGCGGTGCTGATTCGTTCGCTGGGGCCTTTGCTCGGTGACAAGTGGAACGAACCGCCAGTGTTGGCCTTGGCGGAGGATGGCAGTGTTGTGGTGCCGTTGCTCGGCGGCCACCATGGCGCCCACGCCTTGGCTCGCACCATCGGTGCTGAACTTGATATCGCCCCGGCCATCACCACGGCGGGGGATGTTCGCTTTGGCGTTGCCTTTGATGATCCGCCCGAGGGTTGGCGGCTGGCAAATCCCGGTGACGCCAAAGCATTTTCCGCCGCTCTGCTGGCCGGAGCCCCGGTTAGGGTCGAAGGGATGGCGCAGTGGCTGACTTCGGCGCGCCTGCCGGTCGCTCCCGATGCCGAACTTGTGCTGCGGATAACCGAGCGAGCGACGATCGGTTCGCCTGAGTTGTTGGTCTACCATCCCGCCAGCCTAGCGGTTGGGGTGGGTATAGAACGCAACGGCGATCCCGAGGCGCTGATTTCTCTTATTCGAGATACACTGACGGCAAGTAATCTTTCACCATTGGCGGTGGCCGGGCTGTATTCAATTGACATTAAGGGAAATGAACCGGCGATGCATGCAGCGGCTGCAGCGCTCGGGGTGCCAATTCGCTTTTTTGATGCGGAAACCCTGGAACGCGAGACCCCCCGGCTTGCCAGCCCGTCCGACTTGGTGTTCACTCACGTTGGCTGCCATGGCGTTTCCGAGGGGGCGGCGCTGGCTGCGGTCGGTAACTCTGGACTGCTGGTAGTACCAAAAACCAAGAGTCGAGGCGCCACCTGTGCAATAGCTCGAGCAGCCGCCCCGTTCAACCCTGCGACACGGGGGCGGCCGCAGGGTCGCCTATTCGTGGTCGGCTTGGGGCCGGGGGATCTTGCTTGGCGCACGATGGCAGCGACCAATGCCCTGGCGCAGATGGATGATCTGGTTGGCTATTCACTTTACAACGATCTGGTCGGCCCGCTTGCCCCCGACGTCGTCCGTCATGACTTTGGCATGGGAGACGAGGAGATTCGCGCGCGAAAAGCTTTGGAGCTTGCCGCTAGTGGTCGCACGGTCTGCCTTGTTACCTCCGGCGACCCCGGCATCTATGCCATGGCGACACTGGTGTTTGAACTGTTGGATCGTACGCCGCAGCCGGAGTGGTTGCTGGTCGATATTCAGGTCATTCCTGGAATTTCGGCGTTTCAAGCGGCTGCGGCGCTGATCGGTGCCCCGCTTGCCCATGACTTCTGCCTGATTTCGCTATCCGACCTGCTGACACCTTGGCCGCTGATCGTCAAGCGACTGGAAGCGGCAGCGGCGGCCGATATGGCGGTGGCGCTCTATAATCCAGTGTCACGCAATCGCCGCCAACAGTTTGATGAAGCTGTGAAAATTCTGCGGCGTCATCGCCCAGGAACTACCCCTGCCGTGATCGGACGCCAGCTTGGACGTCCGGAACAGGCGCTGACCGTGGTGCAGCTGGCCGAGTTGACGCCCGACCGGTTAGATATGCTGTGCGTTGTGTTGGTCGGCTCCAGCGATACCCGGGTGATCGAGCGCCCATGTGGTGGTCACTGGGTCTACACCCCACGCGGTTTTTCGGGTAAGCCGTTATCTGGAATGCGCGAGGGGGCGGGAATGCGCGAGGCCGCCCCTACTCTGTCGCCCACCAAGGACCCTTGACATGACCGTTCATTTTATCGGTGCCGGGCCGGGAGCGCCCGATTTGATCACGGTAAGGGGGTTGCGGCTGATCGGGTCTTGCCAGGTGTGTTTGTATGCCGGCTCGTTAGTGCCGCACGAGGTGGTCGCCTCCGCCCCAGCAGACGCCAGAGTGCTCGATACCGCTGGGATGAACCTCGACCAGACCATCGCGGAAATGCGTGCGGCGCACGCAGCGGGGCACGATGTGGCGCGTGTCCACACCGGCGATCCTTCGCTTTATGGGGCCATCGCCGAACAGATGCGACGACTGGATCAACTCGGCATATCATATGAGATAACGCCAGGAGTTCCGGCCTATTGCGGTGCAGCGGCGGCACTGCGGCGCGAACTCACACTGCCAGGGGTCAGCCAAACCATAATACTGACCCGCACCTCGATGAGAACCTCGCCGATGCCGCCAGGTGAGGATTTGGCGACATTGGGTGCTACCGGAGCCACCCTCGCCATCCATCTATCGACAGGCAATATCTTGGCGGTGGTTCGCGACCTGATGCCGATCAGGGGGGCAGAATGTCCGGTCGCGGTGGTCTATCATGCGACTTGGCCCGATCAGCTTATTTTGCGCGGCACACTAGGAACAATAGCCGCCATAATTTGCGCGGCCGGCATAACCCGCACCGCGCTCATTTTGGTCGGCCGTGTACTCGACGACGAAAGCTTTAGCGACAGCCTCCTCTACGATCCGACATTCAGTCACCTGACTCGAAGCGCGCAACCTTAAGACCTATGAGCGGTAGGCCGCAGCCTCGACAATGGCCTGCAACATATTGCGCGAAATCTCCAGCCGCTCCGCAACTTTCAGCCGCTCGTCCTCATTTTTGGCATCTTCGACGTCTTCTATGAGGTTTTTAATCTCCTGCTCGACACTGGCTCTATCAAGGTCGGAAACCTTGATCGCCTTTTCGACCAGAACGGTAACCCGTTCGAAGGTTACCTCGGCAAAGCCGCCAGTTACGAAGATGCGATCCATTATTCGCATTCCCTCATAGAGACAGATCGCCCCGGACCGAACCGTGGTAATCATTGGAATGTGACCTGCCAGCACGCCGTAATAGCCCTCGCCACCAGGTACGACCACCATATCAACCGGTTGGGAGATCAGCAGTTCCTCGGGCGATACAAGCTCGAATTCGACCTTTTCCACCATTGTCTCTCACCTCGGCCCCCTCCCGCAACCGGGAGAGGGCGTCTACGACATTCTAAAATCGCACTCCGACTGCCCCCCCTGAGCCGACTTCTCAGGCGACCTCGGCAGCCATCCTCTTGGCCTTGGCTACGACTTCCTCAATGGTTCCGACCATATAGAAAGCCGACTCAGGCAGATGATCGTAATCACCTTGGATGATGCCCTTGAAGCCCTTGATGGTGTCTTCGAGGCTGACCAAGGCACCTGGAGTGCCGGTGAAGACCTCGGCAACATGGAAAGGCTGACTGAGGAAACGCTGAATTTTGCGGGCACGTGAGACGACCTGCTTATCCTCTTCCGACAACTCATCCATGCCGAGAATGGCGATGATGTCTTGCAGTGACTTATAGGTCTGCAATACTTTTTGTACGTCACGCGCAACTGCGTAATGAACCTCGCCTACCACACGCGGATCTAGTATTCGGCTGGTCGAGTCGAGTGGATCCACCGCCGGGTAAATGCCCAATTCGGCGATTTGACGGCTCAACACCGTGGTCGCATCAAGATGGGCAAACGAGGTGGCTGGTGCCGGATCGGTCAAATCGTCAGCAGGCACATAAATCGCCTGCACCGACGTGATCGAGCCTTGCTTGGTAGTGGTGATCCGTTCCTGTAGCGCACCCATGTCGGTTGCCAGGGTCGGTTGATAGCCCACCGCCGAAGGAATGCGGCCAAGCAATGCCGATACCTCGGAACCGGCTTGAGTAAACCGGAAAATATTGTCGATGAACAGCAGAACGTCCTGGCCCGCGACATCACGGAAGTATTCCGCGAGGGTCAGGCCCGACAGTGCAACGCGCATGCGGGCACCGGGCGGCTCGTTCATCTGCCCATAGACCAACGCGGCTTTTGACGGCCCGCCATCGGTACGGATAACTCCCGACTGCATCATTTCGTGGTAGAGATCGTTGCCCTCACGGGTACGCTCACCGACCCCTGCAAAAACCGAGTAGCCGCCATGCGCCTTAGCAACGTTGTTGATCAACTCCATGATCAGCACGGTTTTGCCGACGCCAGCGCCACCGAACAGGCCGATCTTACCACCGCGAGCATAAGGGGCGAGCAAATCGACCACCTTAATGCCAGTAACCAGCATCTGGGCTTCGGTCGATTGCTCAACGAACTCCGGCGCCGCTCGATGGATCGGCGACCACATCTTGGCGCCGAGCGGGCCACGCTCGTCAACCGGTTCGCCGATGACATTAATGATTCGGCCGAGTGTCTCCGGTCCGACCGGCACCATGATCGGAGCGCCAGTGTCGGTAACTTCGGTGCCACGCACCAAACCATCGGTGGTGTCCATCGCTACGGTGCGCACCACACCCTCGCCGAGATGCTGCGCCACTTCCAAGACCAGGGTCTTGCCCTCGTGCTGGAGGTGAAGCGCGTTTAGAATGGCGGGCAATTCCGTTGTAAATTGCACGTCAATGACCGCACCCAGCACCTGCGTAATTTTGCCTTTGGCGTTGGCCGCTTTGGTCTTATTTGCCATGGAGTAAAGCTCCCTCGGAACCTGAACTGTCTTGTTGATCCAGTTTGCTGATCTCAGAGTGCCTCGGCACCCGAAATGATTTCGATCAGCTCCTTGGTGATGTAGGCTTGACGGGTGCGGTTGTAGTTAAGCGTGAGTTTATTGATCATATCGCCAGCGTTGCGGGTGGCGTTATCCATCGCGCTCATCCGCGCCCCCTGTTCACTGGCGGCACTCTCGAGCAGAGACCGGAATATTTGGAACGACAGATTCCGTGGCAACAATTCCTCAAGAATTGTCTGTTCGTCCGGCTCGTATTCGATGTCTATCTTATACTGCTTTTCGTCGGCCACAGCGGTTGGCTTGGGCTGTGCCAGCGGCACGACCTGCTGAACCGTAACTTCTTGAACGATTACAGACTTGAACTTATTGTAAACGACACTGGCCACGTCATACTCGCCTGCTTCGTAAAGTTCAAGAATTTTGCTGGAAACGAGATTGCCGTCGGCGAAAGAAAGGCGAGGCTTGCCGATGTCGTCGAAGTAGTGGATCATCAAATGACCGTAGTCTCGCCGTAATTGATCTCGGCCCTTGCGTCCGATCACCACCAACTTGGTAGTCTTGCCGTCTACCTTGTTGCGTTGAATTGTGCGCCGGACTTCTCGTACTATGGTCGAGTTGAAGCCGCCGCACAACCCCCGGTCGGAGGTTACGACAACCAACAACTGAACAAGGTCCGAGCCGGTGCCCCTGACCAGCTTCGGCATACTTTCCAATGCCGATTCTTTGCCCATGATATCGGTTGCCAGGGTTTCCAGCATCCGCTCCATGCGCTCGGCATAAGGACGGCTAGCTTCGGCTTGCATTTGGGCACGCCGGAGCTTTGAAGCCGCAACCATCTTCATCGCAGCCGTGATCTTCCGCGTCGATTGGACGCTGGCGATCCGATTCTTGAGGTCCTTGAGGCTAGGCATGCAGAGCCTTCATTTCTCAGGTTACTGGCACTATCTTGTGTCGATTACAAGGCCAGTGCTTACATGAACACCTTGACGAACTCGCTGAGAAAGTTCTTCAGCCGATCTTCCACGATTGGAGACAGGGCCTTTTCTTCGCGAATCGAGGTAAGGATTTCGCTTCCCTTGAGCCTAACCTGCTCAAGTAGCTTTTTCTCGAACCGGTTGACGTCCTCAACCGCGATCTTGTCAAGATAGCCGCGGACACCGGCAAAAAGGGCCACCACCTGCTCTTCGATCGGCAGCGGCGCGAACTGACCTTGCTTCAACAGCTCGGTCAGGCGAACGCCTCTGGCCAGCAAGCGCTGCGTTGCCGGGTCCAAATCGGAGGCGAATTGGGCAAAGGCGGCCATTTCGCGGTACTGCGCTAGTTCCAGCTTGATCGACCCGGAAACCTGCTTCATCGCCTTGATCTGCGCCGACGAACCAACACGGCTGACCGACAGGCCGACATTGATGGCGGGGCGGATGCCGCGGTAAAAAAGCGTGGTCTCAAGGAAGATTTGACCATCGGTAATCGAAATCACGTTGGTCGGAATGTAGGCCGATACGTCACCGGCTTGCGTCTCAATGACTGGAAGGGCCGTCAGAGAGCCGTTACCTGCCGCATCGCCCATCTTCGCCGCCCGCTCAAGCAAGCGCGAGTGGATGTAGAACACGTCGCCAGGATAGGCTTCACGGCCGGGCGGACGACGCAAAAGCAGCGACATCTGGCGGTAGGCAATGGCCTGTTTTGATAAGTCATCATAGACAATGACAGCATGCATACCATTGTCGCGAAAGAATTCGCCCATGGTACAGCCGGTGTATGGTGCTAGGAATTGCAGTGGCGCCGGCTCGGAAGCGGTTGCGGCAACGATGATACTGTATTTGAGGCAGCCGGCATCTTCCAGCGTCTTGACAATCTGAGCGACGGTGGAGCGCTTTTGACCGATAGCGACATAGATACAGTAAAGCTTCTTGCTCTCATCGGTGCCCTCATTCACACCCTTTTGGTTGATAAAGGTATCGAGAGCCACCGCCGTCTTTCCAGTCTGGCGGTCACCGATGATAAGTTCGCGCTGCCCGCGACCAATCGG
>JBAXKX010000072.1:0-11706 GCA_037135115.1 Rhodospirillaceae bacterium | reverse complement strand
CAGGCTGACAGGGTCAAGGGCACCGAATCCTTCGTCTATGAACAGGGTGCCGATGCGGGCGCCAATGCCGGTCATCGACGACAGACCTAATGCCAGCGCCAGCGAAATTAAAAAAGTCTCGCCGCCCGACAGGCTGTGGACGGAACGAATCTCGTCGGCCATATCGCAGTCGACTACCTGCAACTCCAGATTGCCGCCGGCCACCCGCTCCAGGCGATAGCGGCGAGTCAGCTCGGCAAGGAGAAGGTTGGCGTGGCCGAGTAATTGATCGAGGCTCAGGCTCTGAGCAAAAACACGGAACTTTTTACCGTCGTGCGCGCCGATCACCGTACGCAGGGCGTCCCAGACTTCGAAATCGCTACCACGGTCCTGGAGTTCCTGCTCGAGCGCGGTCCTGGCTTGCCTAGCCAAATCGTCGCTGTTTACCCGCGCCGACAGTTCGGCAAGCTCGTTTCGGGCCGCGTTCAGCTCCAGTTCGGCGGCGGCCAGGGCGGTCTCGGCGTCCTGGCTGGTTCCAACCGGGGCGTCGTCCTGTGCGAGATGCTCGGCAGCCAGCCGGTGCCGTTCTTCCAGCCTAGTCGCTGCCTGATCCGCCGCGCGCTCAAGAGCGGCCAGCCACTTTTCCAGGGCATCAAGCCGGCACGGGTCGCCACTCAGTCGTTGCCTTGCGTCGGCCAAATTCAGCCCAAGTGCTGCCAGTTCCCGATCAAGTTCAGCCGCCGCAGTCAGCGCCGCCTCGCGTCTGCGCCCAGCTTCGGCGGTTGCAGCGGTACCAGCCTGTTGGGCCGCAGCTAAATTCGCTCCCTTGTCCAGTCGCAGCTCGCCTGCCCTTGTCCGCTCCTTATCCGCATTGCGCCGCTGCTCCAGCAACTCCCGCCGCACTAAGGCCACCTGGCGCCCTTCCAGCAAGCCTGCACGTTCACTGCGGAATGTAGTTAACCGCAGGGCGACATCGGAAAAACGCAGCGCTGTCGCAGCCAGGGATTCGGTACTTTGCTCGAGTCGAACGTTCTGTAGCCGGAGTGTCGCCGTCAATTCGCCGTGTCGGTGCCCGGCTGCGTCCATCGCCTGCTGTTCGCGCCGCCACGCCGCCGCCAGTTCGGCGAAACGATGCCGGAAACCAACGGCATCGGCGATACGCAAGGCCCGCCAGTCGCCAAAACCGGCGAATGGGTCGTCCAGTTCCGTTAGCGCCAGTTCGGACGCCAATTCGGCCCGTCCGCCCTCGGCCGTAGCTAATCCGGCATCGCTGACCAGCGCGGAAATCTGGCGGTGATGCTCGGCGATATTGTCCGCTGCGGTTCTGGCGGTGGCCACGGCGTTTTGATAGCTCTCGCCGATTTGGGCTAGCGCTCGCTGGTGGACTATCGCCTCTTGTTCCTGGCTGCTGATCACGTCGAGCGCTTGGTCAAGTTCGGCCAGCTGTCCGGCCAGTAGCCCCGGCACCGTAGCGTCCCATGGCGCGGCTGGCAAACCGCTACTGATAACGGTGCTCCAGGCAAGCGCACTGTTTTGGTTGGCCAAATCATACTCCGCGCATTGACCGTCGAGCTGTTCCGCTCGCCTTATTGCGGCAGTGGCGGCAGCGACGTGGCCGCCGTGGCATCGATCCAGTTGCTCACACCGACGCCGCAGCTCCCCAACCTGTTCTTTCTGGTTGTCGGTTACACCAACCGGGACGGCCTGACCCGAACCGAACCATGGGTGATCCTTGCCGCCACACACCGGACAGGGCGCGCCAGGGGTGAGGTGGGCCCGCAACTCCACGACATCGTCACGTTGGGCCAGCCACAGCCGCATCGACGCCGCCTCCGCTTTCTTAAGTTCGGCAGTCGTCAATAGCCGTTCGGCTTCGACCAAACCCGCCCGGTTGCTTTCGTCTGTCGCTAGTGACCGTTGCGCGGCGGCATCGCGGAGTGCCGCCTCAAGCGCTGCCGCCGTTCGCATTGTCTCGTCAGCTAATTTCTGGAGTTCCCGGACAACTTCGCGTTGCCGCTCCAATGACAGCCGCTGTGCCCGGAGCTGCTCTTGCATCGGCACCGGTCTTGCGCGAAGCTCGGTCAAAGCAAGCCTGCTTGCGACCATCTCCGCCTCGGTTTGGAGTCGCGCCTTGTTGAGTCCTGGCTCTTCCGTCTCAAGTTTCTTGATCCGTACCGTGAGTTCAGTCAATTGCCCGGTGCTGTCTTTCAAGGCGGCCTCGGCTAAGCCTGCCCGGTCAAGCGCTCCGCTCCAGCGCTGCCACTGAATGGCTACCGGGGCCAGGGCGGCTTGGTCGGCGAGCCAGGCTTGATGGACGGCCAGGGTGGTGGCGGCGGCGGCTAGGTCGCTTGCAATAGTGTTACGGGCAGTGCGGGCGGCGGTTTCGTTGGCCAGGGCCAGGGCGTGTTCGCGCTCGGCGGCTTGGTGGTCGGCTGACTCGCGCGTGATCGTTCCGTCAAGTATTGATGCGCGTTCCAGCCCCGGCTCGGCTGCGGCCCACGCCTCATGCGCTTGGGCCAGCAAGCTTTCGGCCGCAGATGCCCGGTCGGTGGCGGTGGCGGCCTGGATCTCGGCATTAGCCAGGGCCAGCGCGGCCTTCACGGCAAGGGTTTCGGCCTCGGCTGCTTCGGCGGCGGTACGGTCTCCGGTCGCCAATTGGTGCCGTAGCGGCAGGACTTGGCGTAGCTCCACAGCCTGCCGACGTTCGGGTTCGGCTTTGACTAGCGCGGCGCGCGCGGTTTCCTGCAACCTGTCGGCGGCATCGGCATCTGCACTGAGTTTTGCCATTTGTCGGTGCCAGAGCTGGGCATGTTGAGCTATAGCCACCGCTTTTCCTGCTGCGGTCTCCCGGTTTTGCGCGTTTAGGCAAGTAAATTCGAGCGCATCGCGTTCGGCGGGATCAAGTACCGCTTGGGCATCACGTCGCGCTTGGATTTCCCGTAACCTATTCTCGGACTCTATGCCGCGATGATAAGCAGCAATCGATAATCGCGAGTAAATCTCGGTTCCGGTTATTTGCTCAAGAAGTTCAGAGCGGTCACGAGATTGCGCCTTGAGAAAAGCCGCGAAATCGCCCTGGGCCAGCATCACGGCACGGCGGAACTGGTCAAAGCTCAGGCCCAATCGGCGTTCAATCTCCTCCCTGACTTCTGTGATGGTACCGCCGTAACGCTTGCCGTCATCAAGACCGGTGAGGGATTGCGTAATGTTCTGCAACCTGCCAGCGGCGCGCTCGCGAGCCCGGCGAACTTCCCAGCGTGCCCGATAGCGCACCCCGTCACCGCCCTCGAATTCAACCTCTGCGTAGCCGGAAGCGGCACCTCGGGTAAGAATGCCCCGCACGTCCGTAGTCAGTGCGCGTAGCTCTTCGGGCTCGTCCTCTCGACCAAAAAGTACGCCACCTGCGGTCGGCAATCGCGGGATGCGGTTGAAAAGGGCGAGGCAGACGGCGTCCAGGATAGTGCTCTTGCCGGCTCCGGTCGGGCCGGTGATGGCGAACAGCCCGACGCCAGCCAGTGGCGGTTTCGTCAGGTCGATGATGAATGGATCGGCTAGGCTGGCGAGGTTGCGGCCTCGGATGACCAGTAATCTCATGGCCCATTTTCGGCCAGAACCGATTCCAACAGCTGGTGGAAGGCGGCAAGATGGGCCGCTCCTGGTTCGGCCTTGAAGCTGTGTTGCCAGCAGCGGCGAAACACCTCCTCGGGCGGCAAAGTGGCCAGTGCTACCGCACCTACGGCTGTGGCGAGGTCTCCGCCATCACCGGAACTTTCGCTAGCAAGCCGGACGAGACGCACCGCCTTGCCGTCCAGCAATTCCTCGACTTGGGCGCGTAGTCCGGGGTTTGGCCGCTCTTGTCGAACCACGACCTCAAGCAGCGGCCAATTATCGCGCCCTCTTCGGTCATCGACAGCTTTTGGCAGAGTCGCAAGCAAGGTTGGCAAATGCTCGGGCAGCACCGCGCCTTGGGCGGGCAGGCGCAGGATATCGATGAGGCGCGGCACTGCAAGCGCCTCGATCCCGGCCAGGACCCCGTCCTGAAATTCGACCAGGACTACTTGATGGCAATAGGCCCGCTCGTTGAGGGAAAGCGGCAGGGGCGAGCCTGAATATCGCACCGCTTCTCGCCCGCCAACTTCCTGAGCACGATGAAGGTGGCCAAGCGCCACGTAATCAATGTCGGCAGGAAACATATCCACCGGCAGGGCATGAAGATTGCCGCCAAGAATCTTGCGTTCACTCTGCTCAGAAAGCAGGCCGCCGGCCATGTAGCAATGCCCGATGGCTACCAGGACTTGCCCCGGCTTTCGCCGCTCCCGCATCATTGCGACGATTTCGGCGTAGATGGCTCGAACGCTCTCGGTGAGTTCAACGTTACTCGCTGGCAGATCGGATTGGCGCAGATAGGGCACGGCGGCGCACCAGCCAGTTACCACGCCATCGGGGCCAGACAGCGGTACCAACAACCGCAGGAGGTCAGGGGTTCCGTCTTGCTGTTTATGCAAGCTTCCGATCACTCGCACCCCCAAGGCTTCCAACAGTGGCAATGGCGCCTCGAGCCGGCCGCCGCTGTCATGGTTGCCGGCGATAACGATCACCGTAAGATCGGGTTGGACCCGCTTGGCATCGGCAAGAAACTGGTAAAATCCCGCTAGGGCGCTCACCGGAGGATTTTGGCTGTCAAAGACATCGCCAGCGATCACCAGCGCGTCCACCGCCTGTGCGTTCAAGGTCTCAAGCAGCCAGTCAAGGAAGTGCTTGTGCTCGGCCTCACGCGATAGACCGTGTAGCGTCTGACCTAAATGCCAGTCGGCGGTGTGCAGCAGGCGCACGGGCACCACTCCTTAAAACTGGCGGCGGGCAAACCGGCGGCGACCATACCGAGTTTACCAGCCGGCAATCCCGTCGACAATTACAGCGAGACGCGATATCGAGAGGGCTTGCGCTTTCACTTCTCCCTCCCGTCGTGTATGACATCGCCATGAGCCTGATCACAACCACAAAATCCCTGGAAGATTTCTGCGCGCGCCAAGCCGGGGTTGAATTCGTTACCGTCGATACCGAATTCATGCGCGAAAAATCCTATTGGCCGCAGTTGTGCCTGGTTCAGGTGGCCGGGCCGGGTGAGGCGGTGGCCATTGACCCTTTGGCGGAGGGACTTGACCTGCGTCCGCTGTTCGACCTGATGGCCGATACCTCCATTCTTAAGGTATTCCATGCCGCGCGCCAAGACGTCGAGATATTCCATCATCAGGCCGGGCAGGTGCCGAGGCCTTTGTTTGACACCCAGGTTGCCGCCATGGTCTGCGGCTTTGGCGATAGCGTTAGCTACGAGACATTGGTCGCCAAGGTCGCGGGGGTTCGAGTAGACAAGTCCAGCCGCTTTACCGACTGGTCGCTGCGGCCGCTTACCGAACGCCAGTTGGCCTATGCCCTTTCGGACGTGGTTCACCTCCGCCCGGTCTATGACCGCTTGCGTAAGCGGCTGGTTAAATCTGGTCGCATTGATTGGCTTGGTCAGGAAATGTCCATTTTGACCAGCCCCGCCACTTATGTGATTGACCCCGCGAACGCCTGGCTGCGTTTCAAACTTCGCACGGCCAAGCCGCGGCAGCTGGCCATTCTGCGCGAGGTTGCGGCGTGGCGTGAGCGCGACGCCCAGGACCGTGACCTTCCGCGCGGCCGTATCCTGCGCGACGAATGCGTACTTGAAATTGCTGCCCACGCCCCCACAACCGTTGATGAGTTGGCCAAGGTGCGCGGGTTGGGTCGCCATCTTGCCGAAGGTCGCCAAGGCGTCGATCTGTTGGCCGCCGTGGTTCGAGGTGTCTCGCTGCCAGATAGTCAGTGCCCGCGTGAGGACAACGCCGCAGAAATTCCGCCCGGGATGACCCCGATCGTCGACCTGCTGCGGGTTCTGTTGAAGATGAAATGCGAAGACCACCATGTCGCCAGCAAGTTGATTGCGACGGGGAGCGATCTTGAGGCGATCGCGGCTGATGATAACGCTAAGGTTCCGGCACTCGACGGTTGGCGACGGGAGGTGTTCGGTAAGGATGCTCTTGCTCTCAAGCATGGTGATGTTGCGCTGGCAATTTCAGAGAACCGGCTTAAGCTGGTTCCATTGGAACCGGTGAAGTCAGGGTGACAGAAGTCTGGGTGACTCTGTGCCAAGTTGGCAACAATCGATCAAATATTGAACCTTGTGACAACTTACGCCTTGTGAGCTGTATCTTTTAAGGTTATTTTTTAATTAAGACGTTAGGCCCCGGCAACATTGGCCCCGGCAACACTGGCATAGGCCGGAGGAGAATCGAAGTTGGACCGGCTCCAGGCCACCGTTGACGGCCATACAGTGCAGATCGCCGAGGTGAAGGGGCAGATTTCGATGTTGGCGATGTGGATGCAGTCCACCAACCAGCGGTTCACTGCCATTATGGTCCCGTACCAGCCGAAGCCGTTTGCGTAGCCATCCAGCGCGCACTCGAAGCGGCTGGCGTGCGGTTCACGGAGTGCGGCGTCGAGCTGGCGGAATCGACTCCTGCCACGGATTGAGGTAACATCGTTAACGGAGGTGCGTGATGGCTGACAACGACGAAGTGCTAAAGCGGCTTGATGCGTTTGAACGATCGATGATGGCAGAATTTCGGGCGCTTGGTGAGCGGATCGCCCGCGTCGAGGGCCGCGTTGAGGAGCAAAGCAAGATTTTACAGGTCGCACTCGCCGGTCGGCAGTCGCGGAAGACCGCCGCCTGATCGAACTCGGGCTTGAGGCGGCGAGGCTGAAAGAGCCTGCGGCCTGATTGGTTTTTCACGAGGGATTGAATAGGCAAGTTTCGGGGAATGCGTCGATGAACAGTATTCGGGCAAAAGCCTTGGGCAAGGATCGGGATAACCTTTCAATATCTGAAAAAACGCAGCCAGCGCAAGGACGTAGCGATAACAAGGTAGAATTCGATAACGAGAAGTTGTTGTGCCTGTTGCGCTCCGCCAAGGGCGAATTGCATGGTTTGCGGCTGGTTCACATGCATCTTTCATTGCTGCGCGAGCGTGACCCCGGTCAGCAACTTATTGTGCGGACTGTCGTTAATGAACTTGCCCACAAAGCGACATTCCTGCAGGTTTACTCGATTTCCAATGGCGATGTTATTGCCCTTTACAAGGGTATCAAACTTTCTTCGGTAACCGAGATTTGCCTGAAGCTCGAGCAATTGTTCCTGGCCCGTACAGTTCTGATCGGGCCTAACCCGTACCGGGAAACCTCGCTCTATTCGGTCATGGAGCTGTCCCTCAACTTCATTAATGTCATCCGCTTTATTGAGGAGCTGGTGCATGGGGACTCCGCTGCCGCTCAGGAAACCAAGCCGCCGATCACACTGGAGGAAATGGGTAAACTAGAACGAGCGATGTCTAACTTCGACTTGTCGCCGTTTATGCTTAATCAGCCGATGATTAGCATCAGTGAGCAAGTCGCCAGTGATACTGAATATTATGAGCTGTACATTTCGATCAAGTTGCTTGAGGAACGCCTGTGTCCGAACTATGACCTCGCCGCAAACAAGTGGTTATTTGCCTATTTTACTCAGGTACTCGATCAATCTGTGTTGCGAGCGCTCGGTTATGGTCTTACGTTTATGCGTGGCCGCCGGATCGGCATTAATATTAACCTTTCATCGGTTATATCAACCGGATTCGTCAAATTCGATGAGCGGCTGCCGGTAGATTTCCGTAGCAACGTTGTCCTTGAAATCGCCAAGAGCGACCTTATCGAGAACATGCCTCTGTTTGAGGAGGTCCGCGAATTTGCCAGGGAAAAGAGGTATGGTATCGCCATTGATGGTCTGAATATATTTTGCATGACAAATTTTAATTTTGAACAATTAAACATACAATACGCCAAGCTATATTGGACTCCTGAGTTATCTGAGATTGATGGCGACGTGAAGGACTGTCTAGTAAGGCGTATTTCAGAACAAAAGCAATGCCAGGTTGTATTGGCCCGCTGCGATTCTGTTACCAGCTTGCTATTTGCCCGTGATGTTGGCATCAATCTTGTTCAGGGCCGTGTTGTAGACAACATCATTCGCAAGGGCGTCAGCGTCCGGGAGGCGGTCAAGACCGCCCTTGCCACTCCGAACAGTGCCTCGAAGTCCTGAGGCTCCGGCGCCGTCTGGTTGAAGTCGGCATCAATTGTTAGCGCTGCGTCGAGAAGATGCTGGTATGCTTCCCGTTCGATCTCGATCGCCCCGAACTGGCTGAGGTGGGCGGTAATAAATTGTGTGTCAAGCAGGGTAAAGCCGCCGCGACGCAGGCGTATCGCGAGGTGAACCAGGGCGACCTTGCTGGACTCGGCCACCTTGCTGAACATACTTTCGCCAAAGAAAGCCCCGCCGAGGGAAACCCCGTAGAGTCCACCTACCAGCTCACCGCCGCGCCAAGCCTCGACGCTGTGGGCATGGCCCAAGTCATGTAACCTTCCGTAAAGGTCGGCGATTTCGCGGTTGATCCAGGTGGTCGGGCGCGAGGAGGCGCAACAGGCCATAACCTCTCTAAAGGCGGTATTGATGCGGATATTGAACTCGCCAAGCCGGACGATGCGTCGCAGCTTTCGTGGCACATGAAAAGTGTCAAGGGGCAGGATACCGCGCCGGTCGGGATTGACCCAGTACAACTCCTCAGACTCGGCGCTTTCGGCCATGGGAAACAGGCCATGGGAATAGGCTCGGAGCAACATCACAGGCGTAAGGTCGAACATCGCCGACCTCGATCGTTCAGGCTGTGCGAACCAAAGCGGTATAATCGGCCATCAGCAGCGCCGTCATCGGCCCTGGGGCCTTGTATTTCAGGTCATCAATCTGGCCGACCGGGGTTACTTCGGCAGCGGTCCCAGTCAGGAAGACTTCGGAGAATTCCTTGAGTTCATGGGGCCAGATCGCCCGTTCGATCACTTCGTAACCACGCGCCCGCGCTAGGTCGATCAGGGTACGTCGGGTGATGCCGTCGAGGAAGCAATCGGGGGTGGGCGTGTGGATGCGACCGTCCTTGATCAGGAAGATGTTGGCTCCGGTCGCCTCGGCAACCTGGCCGCGATAATCCAACATTAAAGCGTCGTTACAACCGTTGTTTTCGGCCGCGTGCTTGCTGAGGGTGCAGATCATGTAAAGTCCGGCAGCCTTAGCCGCGATCGGAGCACACTCAGGTGATGGCCGCCGCCAGCGTGAAGTTTCCAGTCGCACCCCGTCGGGCAAATACTTGCCCCAGGCCCATACCGCGATGGCAAGGTTGATGCGGCTATTCTGAGCCGACACGCCCATCATTTCACTGCCGCGCCACGCCACCGGGCGGACATAGCCGTCGTCAAGCCCCATCGCGGCCACCGTCAGCCGGGTTGCGTCATCAATCTCGGCGACGCTATAGGGAATGGTGAAGCCCAACAGCTCCCCCGACCGGGCTAGGCGCTCGCTATGCTCGGTAAGTTTGAAGACGCGACCGTTATAAAAGCGCTCCCCCTCGAACACGCAACTGCCATAATGCAGACCGTGTGTAAGTACATGGACCTTGGCTTCGCGCCATGGCACCATCTTGCCGTTAAACCAAATCACGCCGTCGCGATCGTCGTAGGGAAGGATGGACATGTCGCTGGGATCCCTTACTAGCTTGGCTTACTATAATCTATCGTAACTGACATAACGAGCGCTATCATTCGTATCTGTCGCTGTCAACGGGTCTGGAAAGGTAAGGCGTCCGCATGACCGAAGGACTTCCCCACATACTGGTGGTTGACGACGATACCCGCCTGCGTGAACTGCTGCGCAAGTATCTAACCGACAATGGATTTATTGTTGCGACCGCCAGGGACGCCGCCGATGCCCGCGCTCAGTTGGCCGGGCTCTCCTTTGACCTTATTGTGCTCGACGTGATGATGCCCGGCGAGAGTGGGCTGGCCCTGACGGCGGCGCTGCGCCGGACCAATGAGATCCCAATCCTGCTGCTGACTGCCCGTGGAGAGCCTGACGACCGCATTGCCGGACTTGAGGCGGGGGCCGACGATTATCTCGGCAAGCCGTTCGAGCCGCGCGAACTGTTGCTACGAATTAACTCGATTTTGCGCAGATTGCCGGCCC
Source organism: Rhodospirillaceae bacterium (assembly GCA_037135115.1). Lineage (GTDB taxonomy): Bacteria > Pseudomonadota > Alphaproteobacteria > Azospirillales > Azospirillaceae > BOG-933. Next base: position 1,604 of record JBAXKX010000072.1, on the reverse strand, counting down.
CTGCTGTTGAACCTGCGCGCTCGTTGCGGCTTGGCCGCTGGACCTACCACCCTGATCGCGATGAATTGCGGGCTGGCGACGAGGTTCTGCGCCTCACTACTGCCGAGGCGGCCTTGATGCGGGCGCTGGCCGCCGAGCCCGGTCTGACCCTGTCCCGTGAGGACTTGACCGAACGCGCTGGCATTGACGGCAACGCCCGCTCGGTCGACGTTCAGGTCACTCGTCTGCGTCGCAAAATCGAAGATGATCCTCGTCAGCCCCGCTACCTCCACACCGTGCGCGGCGAGGGCTATGCCTTGCGGCCTGATTTGGATGGTGAGTATGCCCGATTCCGAATATAGTGCTCTTGCTACCCGCAGCTTTGATCGCATAACCGGCCTCAAGCGGCTGCTGCCGCGCACGTTGCTTGCCCGCTCGCTGCTGATTCTCATTACCCCGGTGGTGCTGGCCCAGTTGCTTTCAACCTGGATTTTCTACGACCGCCATTGGGAAACCCTGACCCGACGTCTTTCCTTTGCAGTTGCCGGCGAAATCGCCCTGGTGATCGAACAACTCAACCGCCATCCCGACTCGACCTCGCAGACCTTAATTCTGGAGGCTGCGGAGCGCACCACCGATTTGGCCATCACCATGGTGCCCGGCGCCCGCCTGCCGGTTGCGACGGAACCATTGACCGGCCTGCTCAAACGCACGCTTGGTGCCGCACTCGAGGAGCAGGTCGGTCGGCCTTTCGCGATTAACACCCGGATCGCCCATGAATGGTATGAAATCCGGGTCCAAATGCCTGGCGGGGTGCTTCGCGTGCTCTCGCCCGAGCGTCGGCTCTACAGCCCGACCACTTACATCTTCATCCTGTGGATGACCGGCAGCGCATTGGTACTGGTGGCCATCGCTATTGTCTTCATGCGCAACCAGATTCGCTCGATCAAGCGGCTGGCGGCGGCGGCTGATGGCTTTGGCAAGGGCCGTGATGTCCCCAATTTCAAGCCTGAGGGGGCGGCCGAAGTCCGTCAAGCCGCTGCCGCATTTCTGATCATGCGCGAGCGCATTCAGCGTCAGATGAGCCAGCGCACCGACATGCTGGCCGGGGTGAGTCACGACCTGCGCACGCCGCTTACCCGGATGAAGCTGGCGCTGGCCATGATGAACGAAGGCAGCGAGACTGAGGAACTCCGGGACGATGTCGCCGAGATGGAGGCGATGATCGAGGCCTATCTCGCCTTCGCTCGCGGTGAGGGCACCGAGCTGGTTCAGCCCTGCGACCTGACCCGCCTGCTTAGCGAGGTCGTGGTTGGAGCCCGCCGGGCCGGCGGCGTGGTCGAACTGGATGCCCCCGAGCAGTTGACTCTGCCCCTGCGCGCCAACGCCCTTCGCCGCTGTCTGACCAATCTCTTGAGCAACAGTCGTCGCCACGCCAATACCGTCTGGCTCCACGCCAGCCGGCGCGACTTCGGCGTCATAGAGATTATCCTCGACGACGATGGGCCGGGCATACCCGTGGCGGCGCGTGAGGACGTTTTCAAGCCCTTTTTCCGTCTCGACGATTCGCGAAATCCGGAAACCGGCGGCACCGGCCTTGGGCTGGCCATCGCCCGTGACGTGGT
>JBAXKX010000071.1:0-11734 GCA_037135115.1 Rhodospirillaceae bacterium | reverse complement strand
TTTATGGACCATCCACTGTCGGCTCGTTTGTCGGTTCGGTCCTGCCAATCCTGGCCGGCTATGCCGCACTTGGCGAGGCGTTCTGGCTGCTGCGCGCTGGCAACAAGGTTGCTTCGACCATGGCCGACAAGGACGGCGACGAGGCTAAACTTGATAAGACCTATCAATTTGATAAGGAACATTATTTGGCTGCGCGCGAGACGGCATGTGGCAGGCGTTCGACTGTGGCGCCGCTGGCCGGACCCGTGCCGGAGATAAAAGGCGAGGCTCAACTGGCCAGTGTGCCACGCTGAGTGGCCGTTACGCTTCAACTTAAAGCACTTGAGCTGCGGCGGTTGGCATTGCAAGTCGAACTCGACGCTGGCAAGTCGTCGCTCGAGCGCAACCGTATGGGCCAGTTCGCGACTCCTCCCGCACTAGCGCGCGCGATGGTTGCAGCTGCGCTGGATTGGCTGGGGCCGGTGACGCCCGTCCGCTTCCTTGATCCGGCGTTCGGCACCGGCGCCTTTCTGTCGGCACTGTTCGAGCTTACGTCACTTGCCCGGCTAAACGGGTTGCGTGGTTTTGAGAAGGATATTCATTACGGCGAGCCGGCACAGGCGTTGTGGCGGACCATCGACCTTGACCTTGACATTGCCGATTTTACTCATGCACTACCGCCGGTTGCAGATAAACGCTTTACCTTTATCGTCTGCAATCCGCCATATGTCCGACATCATCACATTGATAGTGCCGACAAGCTGCGGCTGCGTGACTTGGGCGAGGCGGCAACTGGTGTGCGTCTTTCAGGGATGGCCGGTCTTTACGCGCATTTCATGCTGGCCGCCCATGCTTGGGCCGCCGAGGGCGCAGTGGCAACTTGGCTGGTGCCCAGTGAGTTTATGGACGTAAACTATGGGATCGGTATCAGGCGCTATCTCATAGAGCAGGTGACTCTGCTGCGTGTACATCGCGCCGACCCCAATCAGACCGAGTTTAACGATGCCTTGGTCTCGTCGGCTGTGCTGTGGTGGCAACACACCAAGCCGCCAACCGGCCATGTCGTCAGCTTTACCTTCGGCGGCACCATCGCAGCTCCGAGTCGCGAGGAAACAGTTCCGATTGCGCGTCTGTCGGAAACAGCGAAATGGACGCGGTTTCCTGCGCTTGACACCGTAAAACCAGCTTTATTGACGAGTAACACCGCCAAACCAGCCGTTCTTGGTGATTTTTTCACGATTCGCCGCGGCATCGCCACCGGCAACAACCGCTTTTTCATCTTGACTCCGGATCAAGTTGCCAAACACCGCCTGCCTTCCGAGTGGTTGAAACCTATATTGCCCGGACCGCGCTATCTAAGCCCTGGCCAGACCGAAATATTGGCTGACTCAAATGGATTGCCGCAGTTGGCGCGACAATTATACTTGCTAGACTGCCGCCTTTCGGGAGAAGAACTAGCCCGTTGCAGCCCAGAGCTGTTGCTCTACCTACAAGGCGGGGTTCCTTGTGTATCAGGACGCTATCTGTGCCGACACCGCACGCCTTGGTACGCCCAGGAGCAGCGGGCACCACCGCCGCTGTTGTGTCCCTATATGGGCCGGGGCAGGACGCCGTTTCGTTTTATCCGCAACCGCTCGCTGGCGACCGCGCCCAACGTCTATCTGTTGATGTATCTGCGTCCGGAACTAACCCTTGATTCGGGTCTGCTGGACCGGCTATGGATGTATTTGGGCAAACTGGATAGCAGCGCGCTGATAGCGGCCGGCCGGGTCTATGGCGGTGGGCTGTACAAGCTGGAGCCGGCGGAGCTGGCCCGCCTTCCGGTAGCGATCCCTGAATTATTGTGTGCCGCTACCCAAGGTTATGGTTGTGACGGTATTTGAGGCGCGCTATAGTCCGGCCAGGATTTTATTGGGATGGATAGGCTGACTTATGCAAAAGCTAGTTTTGGCATCTCAAAAGGGTGGAGTCGGGAAGACAACCTTGGCTCTTCATATTGCCGTGGCCGCCGAGGAGGCGGGAGCCGGGCCGGTCGTGATGGTTGACGTTGACCCTCAGGGTTCACTTGCCTATGCCTGGAACCTGCGCAAGGCCGAACGGCCGGCGATGGCTCGCACTACCGTCTCCCAGCTCGAGTCTACCCTTCACGATCTAGAGGCCGTTGGCTTTAAGCTGGTGGTAATTGACACCCCGCCGGCCATCACCGGAACGATATCTTCGGTGCTGGCGCTTGCCGATCTGGTCGTCGTTCCAACTCGGCCCTCACCAATTGACCTTGCTTCAGTCGGCGCCACCCTAGATTTGCTGGAGGGGGCGGGACAACGCCCGTTTTATTTCGTCATCAACGCCGCAAAACCTAATGTACGCCTCACGCAACAGGTTATGACAGCACTAGCGCAGCACGGACGAGTCGCCGCTACGGTATGCGACCGCGTTGATTTTCCCACCGCCATGATCGATGGCCGCACCGCCGGGGAAATTGACCCCAAGGGCAAGGCCGCCCATGAGATCGTTGAACTGTGGAAGATTCTTAGCGCACGTCTGGCCAAACCCGGGGGTCCGAAATGACCAAGCGCCCGACACTCGGCCCGGAAAACGTTGTACGCCGGTCTCGACTAGCCGCTAAGGGTGAGGCGATTCCGGCACTTGTTCATGGCCAGCATGATCACAATGATCATCCCGACGCCGGTTTCGAAAGCGTGCTTGCCGTTCTTGCAGAACGCGACCGACAATTAGATCAGCTACGCTCCGACCTGCTCCGAATCGAGCAGGAGCGCCTTCAGGAACGATCGGCGGCAGCCCAGGAATCCGAACGACTTGTTGAGCGCCTTCGCTCAGATTTCCTAAGGATCGAACAAGAGCGGCTGCAAGAACGGGCGTCGGTTGTTCAGGATTACGACCGTCAGCTTGAGCAACTTCGTGCCGAGCATCTCAAGGCTAGCTGTGATAGGCTGGAAGAGCGGGCGGCACTTACCCAAGAGTGTGACCGGCAGCTGGAGCAACTACGTGCCGAGTTGCACAGGGTCGGACTCGAGCGGCTAGAGGAGCGGGCAACGCTGACCCGCGAATTCGAGCGGCAGCTAGAGCAGATGCGTGGCGACTTGGTCAGAGTCGAACAGGAACAGATGCGGGAGCGGGCAACGCTGACCCGCGAATTCGAGCGGCAGCTAGAGCAAATGCGTGGCGACTTGGTCAAGCTCGAACAGGAGCAGTTGCGTGAACGGGCGGCTGCGGCCCGTGAATACGAGCGGCAACTAGAGCAAACACGAGTCGATCTTGCCAGGGCCGAACAGGAACAGATGCGTGAACACGCTGCGGCGACTCAGGACCACGACCAAATGAGCGGCAGCCTAGCTGCGGCCGACGCCACAATTGATGAGTTACGCAACCGAGTCGGTGACCTGCGCGCGCAGTTGGATATCTCTCGCGCCGAAAACGCGAGCCTTGCCGAGCAACACAGTCTCGAACGCCAGCGTATGCACGGCCACCACAAGCTTGAGTGCGAGCGCTTGGTTTCCATGAGCAAAAGGGACACGGTTTCGGACTCGCCCCCTGCTCTCGCCCATGCTCCGGCCCATGCTCCGGCCGCCATGTCTAACAATGCTGTGGCCTCCGATGTCGCCTCTGCGGCCGTTGCCGCTGCCGATGGCGTGCTGCAAAGCGCTAAGCGCTGGCTATTTGGCGATGATTCCGGTGTCAAGTCGGCAAGCATGGTAAATCAGAAATCAGTGGCCGCCCAACAGAAGACATCGGCTTATCAGTCGCGCGGTGCCGCCACCCAGTCCCCAGGGCCGGTAGCGGCGACGATTAAGCCGGTGCCGGCCAAGCCGGCTGGCCCACCGACCGCACCAAGGGTACTCAACCGGCGTCCGGTTGGGTGACGCTGTTCATTGGCGTGGGCCAGCCGCCATAGACGGGCGGTAGGGCGCGCGCCTAAACTGTTGCGTCGCCGTTTGAGTGTGGGTATAAGACGCAATCGATTTTCAGGGATTATCAAGATGAAGAGTGACATCCACCCAGAGTATCACGAGATCAATATCGTGATGACCGATGGTTCGACATTTAAGACACGTAGCACCTGGGGCAAGGCTGGCGACACCATGCGTCTGGACATCGACCCCAAGTCCCATCCTGCCTGGACCGGCGTCCAGAAATTGATGGACACCGGCGGCCAGATCGCCAAGTTCAATCGACGCTTTGCCAGCTTCGGGCTTAAGCACTAATCAGTGCCTAGACTCGTGAAGTAATAGCAGCGCCCAAGTCACATCTCGGTAAACCAACGGCGACGTAGGTGGAGTTCCTGGCGCGGAATTTCAGTCGCCGTCGGCCCGCCTGTCGCCGTCGGCTTGCCAGTCGCAGTCGGCCTGAGTGGCGTGGTGGGTGAGTCTGTTAAGCCGTGAGACCCGAGCATATAGGCTGTGACTGCGCTCCAGTAAGCTGCGCAGCCCTTTGGGCAGTGCAAAGTTATCCGGCCCTGATGTATCGGCGCATACACTTACGCCCGACAGGGTGAATTGTTCCGCCGGTAATTGATCTCGGGTCAGTTCGCCAGCTTGAACAGCCCTTTGTATCAAAAGCCAAGCCAAGACTTGGGTGAGGCGGGAAGTAACGCGCATTGACTCGCAGCAGGCCTGGAGGCGGAGCCAGGGTTCCAATCTTTGCTGGTCAACAGTAAAATGGTAGGCAGCGTAGTTCCTCGCCTCGATGAGCATGGCCATCGTTTCGTCGTAGTTCCGACGAAGGTACGTTGTGGTTCCGTTCACGATAACTCTCCCTTTGCCGGCCCTGATAACCTAACCCAAATGATCGTAATTATTTCGGGACAATTGGATCCATGGCGATCTTGCACTGCTCTAACGGCTTCACCGATATGGGCTTGGGCGGGTTTTTGCACAAGGTGACCCCGATCGCGGCCCATCCATACCTGCGATTGGCGCGACTTGACCGGCCGATTGGAACATGGCTGCTACTGTTCCCGTGCTGGTGGAGTTTGGCCTTGGCGCGGCCGGGCTTGCGCGACCTATGCTGGTTGGGCGTGTTGTTTGCCTTCGGTGCAATTGTAATGCGTGGAGCTGGCTGCACTATAAACGATATTATTGACCGTGACCTTGACGCTCAGGTTGAACGAACTCGGAACAGGCCGCTACCCTCCGGTGAGATTGGCGTACCGCAGGCCCTGGCGTTTATGACAGTGCTGTTGCTAATCGGGCTACTCGTCCTGTTGCAACTCAAGCCCTTTGCGATTGGGCTTGGGGTGGCCTCGCTGGCATTGGTCTTCTTCTATCCGCTGATGAAACGCATTACTTGGTGGCCGCAGGCCTTTTTGGGACTGACTTTCAACTGGGGGGCTTTGCTGGGTTGGGCTGCTGTCACCGGTGGACTTGCGGCGCCGGCCCTGTGGCTTTATGCCGCTGGCATCACCTGGACGCTAGGCTACGATACCATTTATGCCCATCAGGACAAGGAGGACGACGCCCGGATAGGTGTCAAGTCAACGGCCTTGCGACTTGGCGACCGGAGTCGACCCTGGATTGCCGGGTTTTATACGGTATCCATCCTCGGGCTCGGCATTGCCCAGTTCACGGCCGGCCTCAACCCGCTGTTCCTAGTCGGCCTTGCGGCGGCGGCGCTTCAACTGGCATGGCAATTACGGCACTGGGCACCCGATGCCCCCGCCGACTGCCTGCTGCGCTTCAGGTCAAACCGCTGGTTCGGCTGGTTGGTGCTGGCCGGCATTGTGTTGGGCAGCCTACCGAGCTGCGGAGTCGCGCCCCAAGTGCCTTAGTTTACGGTTTCCGTGTGCGGCCCGGTTGTTGCCGCCTGACTTGATGCGTGCTAGCAGTAGGCAACGTTCGGAGAAAGGACCTGAACCCGGCTGTCGTGTCGATTGGGCGGGTCCAAGGAACCGAACTGACAGATAAACAGCGCGCGGCGAGGCATCGCCGTGCAAAGCATTGGAGACAAAGAATGCCTTACGTCGTTACAGAAGATTGCATTATGTGCAAGTATACTGACTGCGTCGAAGTCTGCCCAGTCGACTGTTTTTATGAAGGCGAGAACATGCTCGTCATTAACCCGGATGAATGCATCGACTGCGGCGTGTGCGAGCCGGAATGCCCCGTTGAAGCCATCCTGCCGGATACTGATGCCGGCGCCCCGAACTGGCTGGAGATCAATCGCAAGTATGCAGCCGAGTGGCCAAACATTGCGAGGAAAAAGGACCCCATGCCAGGAGCCGATGACCATAAAGATACTCCTGACAAATACAGAAAGTTCTTCAGTGCGAAGCGCGGCACCTGAGTTCACTACTTTATCTCTGGCTAAAGCGGTCCGACTAAATGGTTGCCATGCATGAAATGCATATCAGCCGACATCGGGCCGCAGGCTAGCTATCGGTACCAACGCGCCAAAATAATATAACTCTTGCGCTATATCCTGTATACCTAACTAGCAGGAGCCACTGCCCGGACGGCTGCCAGATACCCCCCCGCATTAAAAATTTGGCAAGGGGTGAGGGTCAATTGCGGTGCCTATCGCATACAGTGAAAGCCAAGCAGAATGACGCAAAAGCTAGAGTTCCTGGCCGGCGATTTCGTCGTCTATCCGGCCCATGGTGTCGGTCGAGTCGAGGGTGTGGAGACGCATCAAATTGCCGGACAGGAGGTAGTGCTCTACGCCATTACCTTCGAAAAGGAGCGCATGACGCTCAAGGTGCCGGTGGCCAAGGCCAAGAACTCGGGCCTACGTCGATTAAGCTCAAAGGACCGTATCAAGGTTGCTTTGGAAACCCTTCAGGGCCGCTCCCGGGTCCGTCGTACTATGTGGAGCCGTCGGGCTCAGGAATATGAGGCCAAGATCAACTCCGGCGATCCTGTGTCGATTGCCGAAGTGGTACGCGACCTTTATCGCGGTGGCGATCAATGCGACCAGTCATATAGCGAGCGGCAGATCTACCAAGCGGCTTTGGAGCGTTTGGCGCGAGAACTGGCGGCGGTCGAAAAGATCGACGAATCAAAAGCTACCGAGCGCCTTGAACAGGTATTGACCAAAGCAGCCTGATCAAAACGACCTGATCAAAACGACCTGATCAAAACGATCTGCCTGACAATGCGGCGCAAAGGCTGTTGAATATGGTCATGTTTGGCTATGGGTGACAGCCAGCGCTTTGTTAAGCTTGGGTTGGTGGTACGTCGGGTCTGGGCGGTCGCCTCGGTTCATGCCGAGATCGGGCGCTTGGCTGAATTGCACGACAAGATAGGCGTGCGCTTTCGGCCCGGAGACCGGCTGATCTATCTCGGCAACATGATTGGGCGCGGGCGCTTTGTCGCGGAAACTATCGACGAATTGCTGGCGTTCCGTCGCGCACTGTTGGCGGTCCCTGGTGTGATGGTCGCGGATGTAGTCTACTTGCGCGGCGGCCAGGAGGAGATGTGGCAGAAATTGCTGCAGCTTCAGCTAGCCCCCAACCCCAAGGAAATCATCGCCTGGATGTTGAGCCAGGGCGTCGGTACTACGCTGGATGCTTATGGCAGCTCGGCTGAACAGGCGGTGGCGGCGGCGCGCGATGGTGTGCGCACGATTACCCGCTACACCGGTGCTTTGCGTACGGCGATGCGCGATCGTCCCGGCCATGAGACGCTGTTCAGCGCTTTGCGTCGTGCCGCTTTCACCGGATCGCCCCAGGCGTCACCGGAACCTGAGTCTATTCCGAATCAGGATGGCCTACTACTCGTTAACAGCGGTTTTGACATTTCCCGCCCATTCGAGTCCCAGGGTGACGCTTTTTGGTGGGGAGCTGACCAGTTCTCCACCATCGACCGCCGCTATGGTGGATTTGCTCGTATCGTACGTGGCTACGACCCCAGCGAAGGCGGAGTAAGCGTTGATACGTACACCACGACGCTGGACGGTGGTTGCGGCTTTGGTGGCAAGTTGGTCTGCGGCTGCCTGTCACCTTCGGGGGAATTGCTGGAAACTATCGAGACATGAGCGCCCGTACTCGTCATCCCGTACCCGTCATTATGGCGTATAGGCCATCACATACAGCGCGGTATGCCCGTACCTCCGCTGATCGACGATAACGTACAGTGGCGGCGGCGTGAACTGGTCGCGGCTGTCGGTCTCGACGATCACGGTGGCTCCGGGAGCAAACCAGCCGCGCGCGGTCAGCGCCGCAAGGGCCGGAACTGCCCGATCCTGGCGGTAGGGCGGATCAAGGAAGGCCAGAGTTGCGCTGATTCGGGCGGGCGGTGGCTTGGTGGCGTCGGCGCGCAGCAGGGTAGCCCGCTTCTCCTCTCCCAGTGCGGCTATGTTGGCACGTACGCATTCAAGCACCGGCTGGCTGACGTCAAGGAACAGGCAGGTGGATGCGCCCCTCGACAATGCCTCCAACCCCAGCGCCCCCGAACCACAAAAGGCGTCAAGGACGCAGGCGCCAGGCACCAACGCTTCTGTACTCCAGCGCGGATGGGCGAGAATATTGAACATCGCCTCGCGCGTACGGCCGGCGGTGGGGCGTACGTCGCTGCCGGGCGGGACCTGCAAAATCCGCCCACGATAGCTACCGGCGACGAGTCGGGTGCTAGCGGCGACGAATCGGGGCATGGGCGGGTTTCCTTGCGACGGGGCTTGGGGCCGGCTCAGGCGCCTTACCGAAGAAAAGCGGCAACTGGTCCTTCAGTACCCGGCGGGGAATCTCCTCTACCTCGCCCTCAGGCAACTTGCCGAGCTGGAACGGACCATAGGCGATGCGGATCAGGCGATTAACCGTGAGGTCAAGCATCTCCATGACCTTGCGGATTTCCCGGTTTTTGCCCTCGCGTAGGGTCACGGTCAACCAAGCGTTACTGCCTTGCTGGCGATCAAGTACCGCCTCAATCGGGCCGTAATGAATACCGTCAATGGTCGGCCCCCGAGCCAAAGCGGTAAACCGCAGCGGGTCGACCACACCATGGACCCGCACCCGATAGCGCCGAGCCCAGCCGGTGGCCGGCAATTCGAGATGGCGGGCAACCTCGCCGTCATTGGTTAGCAACAACAGGCCCTCGGTGGTGAGGTCAAGCCGCCCGACCGAGATCACCCGCGGCAGCTCGGGAGGCAGCTTTTCAAAAACCGTCGGCCGCCCCTTTTCGTCGCGGGCAGTAGTGACCAGCCCGGACGGCTTGTGAAAGCGCCAGATGCGCGGCGGTTCGGCGGCGGCCAGCGGCTTACCGTCAACCAAGATGCGGTCAGATGCGATGACGACCAGCGCCGGGCTAGTCAGCACGACATCGTTGACGGCGACCCGCCCCTCGACGATCCAACGCTCAGCGTCCCGGCGCGAGCACAAACCGGCACGGGCCAGCCGCTTGGCGATGCGCTCTGCCGCCGGGCATGGCGATCCGGCAGCGTCCGCGAGCTGATCAAGGCTCGTACTCATGCTTCGACCCTGCTCACGTCTTGCACCTGATGCCGACCTTGATCACCACCTGGTATTGCTGAACCTTGCCATCACGCACCGCGCCACGGGTTTCGATGATTTCGAACCAGTCGACGGCCTCGCCGGGGCTAGCAGCCGAAGCACAGGCGACGGCGTTGGCCACCGCCGCCTCAATGGTTGAAGTCGAGGTCCCGACATAGTCGAGCTTGCGATATACTGGGTCGGTCATGGGGCGGATACTCCGGGTGCGAAGGCTGGTGACGATAATAGCGCGGATTGCCGCCGGTTGAAACCCCGACCGACGTTAAAATTTACCCCCGCCAGAGCCGGATTGTGATAATTCTTTTGAGCGCGTGCATCGGCACGATCCAAGCTGACCTAGGCTGCCATGAGCGATCAAAACCGCGATCAAAACCGCGATCAAAACCGCGACCTGACCATCGCCCTTCGACGCATCGCTTTGGAGGCGACCGAACGTACCGGCGTTCTTGATTTATCCAATCTTAAGCTGACCGTGTTGCCGCCGGAGTTGTGCGCGCTGACCAATCTGCAATCTCTTTTTTTGTGGAACACGCAGGTTAGCGATCTCACTCCCCTGGCCGAGATGACCAATCTGCAATCTCTTTTTTTGTGGAACACGCAGGTTAGCGATCTCACTCCCCTGGCCGGCCTGACCAATCTGCAATGGTTGGATTGCTCAGAATGTATCTTGACCGTCGTTCCCGACCGGATATGGTCGTTGCCCAGGCTTAAAGCCCTAAACCTCTTTCAGACCCGACTGCCCGGCATCCCACCGGAGGTGCTGTCACAGTATGGACACGAAAACTGCCTCGACTCCTTACGTGCCCATCTCGCCGACCTTGCGACGGGGGCACAGTCGTTACCAGATATCAAGCTGATGGTGCTAGGCAACGGCTTGGTTGGCAAGACCCAGCTCTGTCGTCGGCTACGTGGGGAGGATTACGACCAGAACGTGACCTCGACCCATGGCATCCCGGTGACTTCTGCGGCACCGGATGCCGCGACCCGGCTCCAGCTATGGGATTTCGGCGGCCAGGATATCTACCACGGCACCCACGCCTTGTTCATGCGCAGTCGAGCGATCATCCTGCTGGTCTGGACGCCTGAGACCGATGACACCGCCGAAACCACGCATGACGGCATTGTTTTTCGCAACCGGCCACTCGAATGGTGGTTGGGGTACATTCGCCAGTCCGCCGGGATTGACAATCCGGTGATCATCGTTCAGACTCGCTGCGACCGCTTTGATATTGAGTTGCGGCGACCACCGGTTGCCGACGATCTGACCGACAGCTTTGGCTTCCTGAAAAACTTGCATTACAGCGCCCTCAATAATCGCGGACGCCCCAACCTTGATGAAGCCCTGGCGCAGGCGGTGACGTGGTTGCGCGAGCGTGGGGGAGAGGTCACCATCGGCGCCGTTCGGCTGAAGGTGCAACGCAAGCTGGAGGAGATGCGCGACCAAGACGCAGCATTGCCCCCGGCCAAGCGCATTCACCGCACCATGACCCAGAATGAATTTAGCCAGCTTTGCGACGAGGAGGGGTTGGTGTCGTCGCCGAAGCTGCTGCTTGAATACCTCGACCGTGCCGGTATAGTTTTTCACAGCCCCGGCTTGTTCGATGACCTCATCATCATTGATCAGGGTTGGGCGCTGGAGGCGATCTATGCCGTGTTTGACCGTGGCAAATGCTATCGCCGGTTGCTGCGTCAGCGCGGCCGCTTCACTCGTTCCGAACTTGCCGAGTTGGTGTGGAAGGATCGCAGCATTGAGGAGCAGCAACTTTTCCTCAGCATGATGCAGTCCTGCGGCATCTGCTTTGTCCACCGGCCTAGCTCGGTCATGGATGGGGCCAAGAGCGGGGCCGAGAGCGGAGCCGAGAGCGAGATTGAGGCCGAATACATTGCCCCCGACCTGCTGCCCGAACAGCCCGAAATCAACCTCGAACTGGAACAGAAGTGGGATGACGACCTGCCCGGCGCGACCGCCGAGTTTATATATCGCCAGCTGTCGCCAACCCTGTTGCGTACCATCATCGCGGATATCGGCGAACAAGCCGGGCTTGATGCGGTTTATTGGCGCAATGGCGTCTATGTCTACGAAAAAGACAGCCGTAGTCGCGGCCGGATCGAACAGAAGCTGCCAAATGACGTCCGCCAACCTGGCCGCCTTATCTTGCGTACCCAGCGCGGCGAGCCACAACAACTATTGGCGCATTTGGTCAAATTGGTCGAACGGGTACAGGGGCGACTTGGCCTTACCCCGCTCGCCGCACCCGCCCCGCTCGCCGCACCCGCCCCGCTCGCCGCACCCGC
>JBAXKX010000070.1:0-11797 GCA_037135115.1 Rhodospirillaceae bacterium | reverse complement strand
GCTCATCGCCTCGCTGGAGCGGGGGGAACTGGGATGAAGCGGCCTTCGGCGCGGGCTCCCAAGGCATCGAGCAGCTCGTCGCTCCGCGAGACGGTGCGCGCCGTGCTCGACGCGCGGAGCGAGCTGGAACTCAACGTGCGCGAGGACCGGGTCGTGCTCGAGGGGGCCCTCGTGGAGGCTCTGCGTGCGCGGCCCGAGGCTGCGTACCTGCGCCACCTGTTCTCCCACGCACCCAACGCCGGCACCCGCATCGTGGTCGATACCGCCGAGGGCACTTATCTGGAACGGGCCAAGACTTGAGTCGATTTTGACGGGGCGAAGCCACGCATTCCGCCGGTTTGGTCCCTACTCGCTTTTTCTCACCCGCTATTTCCAGTCGGCAAAGGCCCGGACTCCATCCGGGCTTTATCGTTAACGTCAGGATTGGTTTTCCGGCATGGCTCCCCGTTCCGCTACTATTAATGTCATGGTCCGCGCCGCCGAGAAGGCCGGTCGCCTGCTGATCCGCGACTTCGGCGAGGTCGAGCAACTACAGGTCTCGCGCAAGGGTCCGGCCGACTTCGTCTCCACCGCCGACCTCAAGGCAGAAAAGGCACTGCGGGCCGAACTGTCTAGGGCCCGCCCCGACTTTGGCTTTCTCATGGAGGAGGCTGGCGCCTTTGAGGGCAAGGACAAGAGCGCACGCTGGATTGTGGACCCGCTCGACGGCACCACCAATTTCCTGCACGGCCTGCCCCACTGGGCGGTCTCGATCGGCCTGGAGCGGGACGGGGAAATCATAGCCGGCGTGGTCTATGAGCCGGTGCGCGACGAGATGTTCTGGGCCGAAAAGGGCCAAGGTGCCTTTCTCAACGCCCAGCGCCTGCGCGTATCCGAGCGTCGGCGTATGGATGATGCAGTGGTGGCCACCGGCATGCCGTTCAAGGGGCGCGGTGACCACCCACCTTTCCTAAGACAACTGGCGGCAGTAATGGACGAAACCGCCGGGGTTCGCCGATTCGGGGCCGCCGCCCTTGATCTTGCCTATGTCGCGGCCGGACGATTCGACGGTTTCTGGGAATCCGGGCTCTGCCCTTGGGACGTTGCCGCCGGTATCCTGCTGGTTTCCGAGGCTGGCGGTTTCGTCACCGAAATAAACGGCGGTCGCAACCCCCTAAACGGCCCCACCATCCTGGCCGCCAACTCCCACCTGCACCGGCCTCTGAGCAAGTTGCTGGTCGGAGCGAACGAAAAGAAGGCTCAGTCCTGATTGTCGCGGCCCACCGGTTAAGGTATAAGCGACCGGGGGCTGAGGGGTGCCCCACAAGTCCCCTGCCCCTCCGCGAGAACAACCATGGCGCGACTCCGTACAATAGGCAGCACGTTAAGCCACCGTCTTCCATGCGTGAGCGCATATGTATTAGTCGCTGCCTTGTTAATGGGAACGGGCTTGGCCGCTTGCTCCTCTAACAAGCCGCCACCAAAGCTCGCAGAGAGCGACAACCGACCTATGGTCGCCCCCGAGCTGCCGCCACCGGCCCCCGAATTTAACGTCAGGGTGGCCAAGCCGCTGCCCAACCCGGTAACGCCGCAATTCGAGCCTCTGCCGATACCGGCAACGCCACCGCCATTTACACTGATGACACCGCTTCCCACCCCCGAACTGACTAATCTGGCCGAACTGCCCCCAGCCTTGCCGCCACAGGTACCGATTGAGCGCCAAAACCCGATCGCGCGCCCGGACGAACCGCACCGTAACAGCGTTCAAACGCCAGGAACACCCGCAGTACAAACCGCGAGGTTGCCTTTCGCCAGCGGCTCCGATGCGACCAAGGGCGGAGGGCACCCCTCGATCATCCCAAAAACCACCTATCGCCTGGAATTCGAAGCAAATTCCGCCGAGCTGCCGGAGTCGGCCCAACCATTACTTGAACATCTCGCGGCACTTATGGACCAGGATCAAAATGTCCGGCTTAAACTGCGTTCATACGCCAGCGGATCGATGGATGATCCTGTGGCCGCTCGCAAGCTTTCCTTACAGCGCGCCATCAAATCGCGTGGGGTCCTTACGGCCCGAGGCATCACTAGCACCCGCATCGACATTCTGGCGCTTGGCATCAACGATACCGACGAAGCTGGTGCCCCACCCGACCGCATCGACATTACCCCGGTCAACTGAAAGCCCGGCTAACCGAAGCCCGGCCGAATCATTTCTTTTTTTCAACAATTGCGGCGACCTAGCTACCGGGCAACCATCAGACAGATTTCGGCTAATAAGTTTATTTGTCGCGCCAAATATCACAATCGGCTGAAAATCCACACCAACACACGCATTGCGGGTAATTTTCGCCAGTTGCAAGCAAATCCACTGCCTCTTGCCGGCGTTCCGGTCGTGCTATTAATCCCACGAGCCGCACCCAGACGCTCCCCGCCGCACCGCACCAGCATTTTCCTGGCTAGGAATGGCGAATGCATACTCGCCAACTAGGCCCCGGCACCTGTATACTGCGCCGCAACGCATGGTGCGCTTCCCGGTCGGAGCGGTTTCGTGAACGGAACCTGCGATTCGGGGTCGCTGGGTGCGATGGTGATGGCGGTGTATGGCTCTTTGGGCCTGCCGGCGGAACCTTGCAGTTGGCGTCGTGTGATTTTAGTTCTTGTCACCCTGTTAGTTCTTGTCACCCTGTTAGTTCTTGTCACCCTGTTAGTTCTTGTCACCCTGGCGGATACGTCAACCCGCAACGGACCACTGCCGTGAAATGAAACTCGGCGCCGTTGCCCTTTGGAGGCATATAAGATGAAAAAGTTTGCTAAGTCCCTTCTGGCAGTAGTTCTGCTCGCTGGCGTCACCCTCGGTGCCACCGCATGCAACACCGTTGATGAGAAGGCCCGCGCTGATGCGGCGTCGGCTTTGAGCACCGCACAGCAGGCCTCGGCCAACGCCCAGCAGGCGGCGGCAGCGGCACAGCAGGCAGCGGCAGCGGCACAAGCCGCAGCCGACAAGGTCGAGCGCATATTCAACAAGTCGCTGCGCAAGTAATCCGGCCACGGTCGGGGGCACCCGCAGCCGAATCACTCATCCCGAATCACTCATTACTGGGTGATTCGGATCGGGTATCCCCGCCGTTCCCGCGCCGCCCGCAAGAGAGTTGGCTCGTCGATGCGAACCCCGGCTTCGCCTGCGGCCTTGTAGGCGATTGCCACCGCAGTTTCGGCAACCTCTTCGGACATCAGATGGTCTTCCTCAAGCTGGTCGGCTTGAGCCTTCGAGGGATGAACCTCGATGTATAATTCACCATCGGCCCAACCCGCCTTAACCGGCTGGTCGATGATAGTGACCTGGGTTCCCGGCGCTACCTTGTAAAACATATCCTCGATATCCTCGGGATAGAGACGCAAACAACCGTGGGTTACACGACGACCGACCGCAAACGGCTGGTTAGTACCGTGAATGCGCCAATTGCCGCCGCGAAAGCCTAGGTATAGCGCGAACATTCCCATTGGATTATCTGGCCCCGCTGGCACCATCGCCCCCAATTCGGGCTTTTCAATACGGATTGCCGCAGGCGGGTACCAGACCGGATTAGCCTGTTTTCGCAGCACGGTAGTGGTTGATATCGGGGTATTGTTACCCTCACTGCCGATGCCGACCGGATGAGTCTCCGGCGGCATACCGGATTGCCGATAATAATAAAGGCGCATTTCAGTAAGGTTGACGACAATGCCCTTACGTGGCGCGTCCGGCAGGATGTGGCGGGCCGGCAGCAGCAACGTAACGCCCTCACCGGGAAGCCATGGGTCCACCCCAGGATTAGCCGCCACCAGTTCGACGAAGCCGAAATCAAACCTGCGGGCAACGTCAAGCAAGGTATCCTCATGCACGGTGGTATATGTGCTGATGATGCCAATCAAGTTATCATCGGCACGGCCCGCCGCCAACGGCAGCCCCACGCCTGCCACAACCACCGCCAACCCACCCAGAATTAACCACAGCCTGCCCGTCTTCATGTCCATCGCCTATTATCGCGCCCGCACCAGCCCCCACCGTCCGCTGCGGCGTCTATGCACCTTATAGCCGCCAAATCCGATTGAGCGAACGGCGAACCGGACGGCGAGGCGATGTTTTTCACCGCCCAGTCCCCGCACGCCCGCGCATTACTCCTGACCCCGCGCGCCCGCGCATCGTTCCCTTGCACATGGCAAGAATGCGAAATATTCAGATCTTTAGACCGTCTCTTGCCTGCCGCCCAAGCGCCCCTCATAATGGAAGGCATGACCGACCTGTTTAAAACCACCATTCCGAGCCGGCCCGACCGCTATTCAGCCCAGGACATTGAGGTGCTGGAGGGTCTGGAACCAGTGCGACGACGCCCCGGCATGTATATCGGCGGCACCGACGAGCGTGCGCTCCACCATCTTGTTGCCGAAATTCTCGACAACGCCATGGATGAAGCGGTAGCCGGGCACGCCAACCGCATCGACCTGGAGCTGTCTGACGGCGATATCGTAACCGTCCGCGACAACGGCCGCGGCATTCCTGTCGATGAGCACCCCAAATATCCCGGAACGTCGGCGCTTGAGGTGATCATGACCACCCTGCATTCCGGCGGCAAGTTCGGCGGCAAGGTATATGCCACCTCTGGCGGCCTTCACGGAGTCGGACTGAGCGTGGTCAACGCCCTTTCGGACCAGCTGACGGTCGAGGTCGCGCGCGAGCGCCAGCTCTATGTCCAAGCCTACAGCCGGGGCAAGCCACTGGGACCGCTGGAGCCTCGCGGCGGAGCGCCCAACCGTCGCGGCACCACCATCCGCTTCCACCCCGATCCCGAAATTTTCGGTCTCGACGCCAAGCTGGTCCCGGCACGACTTTACAGGATGGCCCGCTCCAAGGCTTACCTGTTTCGCGGCGTCGAGATTCGCTGGACCTGCGCCCCCGGTCTGCTTGATACCGACAGCTCGATTCCGGTCAACGCCCGCCTGCATTTTCCCGGCGGCCTACTTGACTACCTGACCGCAACCCTCAAGACGCGCAAGACCCTCACTCCGGCCCCATTCGCGGGCGAGGCCCAGTTCGCCGGCGAGGCTGGCCGAGTCGAATGGGCCATCGCCTGGCCCGAAGACGACGACGGCTTTATACATTCATACTGCAACACAATTCCGACCACCCAGGGCGGCAGCCACGAGCAAGGTTTGCGCTCGGCCCTGACCCGCGCGCTCAAAGACCATGGCGAGCGCATAAAGAACAGCCGCGCCAGCCAGATCACCGCCGACGACGTGGTTGGTGATGCAGCGGTGCTGCTGTCGGTTTTCATCCGCGAGCCATCGTTCCAAGGCCAGACTAAAGAAAAACTGTCCTCGCCTGAGGCGACCAAGCTGGTCGAACAGGCAATCAAGGACCGCTTCGACCAATGGCTGTCGAGCGACCGCGCCGCCAGCACCGTCCTGCTCGACCGCTTAATCGAAAAGGCCGAAGAGCGTGCCCGCAAGCGCTCGGCCAAGGATCAGGCCCGCAAAACCGCCACCCGCAAGCTGCGTCTGCCCGGCAAGCTGGCCGACTGTTCCCGCACCTCAAGTGATGGTACCGAACTATTCCTGGTCGAGGGCGATTCGGCCGGTGGCTCGGCCAAACAGGCGCGAAACCGCGAAACTCAGGCTATTTTGCCCTTACGCGGCAAAATCCTCAATGTCGCTTCGGCCAGCATCGACAAGCTGCGCGCCAACCAGGAAATTAACGACCTGACCCTGGCATTGGGCTGTGGCACCGGCAAGAATTTTACTTCGGAAAAGCTGCGCTATGAAAAAGTCATAATCATGACCGACGCCGACGTCGACGGTGCCCACATCGCCTCACTGTTGATGACCTTTTTCTTCCGTGAAATGCCTAGCCTAATCGAGGAGGGACACCTTTACCTTGCCATGCCCCCGCTCTATCGCCTAGCCGCTGGCGGCAAGAGCGCCTACGCCCGCGACGATGCCCATAAAGAAGAGCTGTTGCGCAAAATGTTCGCCAAACAAGGCAAGGTTGATATCAGCCGCTTCAAGGGTCTGGGCGAAATGATGGCGGCCCAAC
Source organism: Rhodospirillaceae bacterium (assembly GCA_037135115.1). Taxonomy (GTDB): domain Bacteria; phylum Pseudomonadota; class Alphaproteobacteria; order Azospirillales; family Azospirillaceae; genus BOG-933. The sequence continues at coordinate 5,748 of JBAXKX010000070.1, read as the reverse complement.
TCAAAGAAACGACTATGGACCCGTCAAAGCGCCAACTCCTGCGCGTGACCGTCCCCAACCCCGGCGACCCCGATGATGCCGATGACGCCGAAGCCACCCGCTCCCTAGTTGAAAAGCTGATGGGCCGCAAACCGGAACTGCGCTTCCGCTTCATCCAGGACAACGCCAAGTTCGTCCAGGACATCGACGTTTAAGAACCCTCAGACGGCGGGCACCCGCGTCACGCGGGCTTGCCTTCGCGCCATGGGGCTAAGCTGCGGCAGTCGCCGCCGATTACCAACAGCCCCCTCAGACGGCGGGCTGCGGCAGTCGCCGCCCGGGGCTACCGTCCCTCCCCACCCGACAAAATAGTCACCCGCCCCACCGCCTGCCGAGCGAAAAACCGTGACTTGTACATATCCTCAAGCCGAGCACCGGGCAATTCGTAGCCGCCTGGCGTGACCGCACGAACCATAAAGGCCAGCTTAAACTGTGGACTGGTTTCTGTAAGGTTGATCGCCGCGACATAACGATCATCCCGGAGTTCGGCCGCCAGTGGCTCGCTGAGCTTGCCCAGCCAGCCCATACCCTCCAGCCCGCCAGCTCCCAGCGCCTTATTCTCGATCTCCCAACCTGCGGCAAGCGACTGCGTGACGAGCGCCTGATGGAAAAGCTTGGTGCCGGCCTCACCCTCAAGCACAATTACAAAGACATCGTTCTGCTTGACCAAATCCAAATTGACTGCGGTACCGTCACGCCAAAAGAAGTTGCGCCTTATCTTCATGCCCTCCCGCAAAGCTGGCCTCGGGACAAGCGGAACGCCATGGCTGGAGACCGCCTGCCACACCGGTTGACGGCCGGCGTTGCGAACCTTGATCCCCCCGGCCACCCCGGACAACTGAGCAAGCGTCGGCTCGAGGCGCACCGGATCGGCCTTGGCAAGCGGCCGGTCGGCCATGGTGAGGGCAAGCGGAGCCGCACCCTTCATTAAGCTATCGGCGGCCAGCACCAGCCAGGCCTGCTCCTGGGTGTTGGTCTCACGCACGGCTGCGGCGCTCGCTGGCAGACGATCGATCAAGGCCGGCAACCGATTGCGGTCGGCCATGCCGGCTTCTCTCGCGATAGTTACCAAGGCGGCGGCGTCGCGCACGGTCGAACCGTAATCCTCGGGCCAAGACTCACGGGCAAGCCCTGAAAGAGCCCCGGCAAACGCCACCTCGGCGCGGTCGCGGTCACCAAGCCGGGCCAGCGCCGCCCCCAACTGGCCCCGAGCCAGCGGCGTCGGCAACTGATCGCCGAAAGCGTCAGCGAAATATCGCACCGGGCCGGGAGTCAACACCCCGGCTAGGGCCAGCGTGTTGAGGGCATAGGCGCGACTCACCAAACCGGCCTTGTCACTGCCACCATCAATGGCATGAGCGCGCAACCAAGTCAGACCGGCAAGGTAAGGGGTTTCGGGCACTGCGTATTTTAAGGCCCGCGCCCGAGTCAGGAATTCCATGGCGTAGGCGGTCAACCACGGCGCCGCCTCCCCATTGGCACTCCAAACCCCAAATGCACCGTCAAAACGCTGTTTATCGAGCACCCTCGCGATGGCCTGATCGACCCGCGCCGCCAACGTCAATGCTGGCTCGGCCCGGTTAGGCCCGGTCCCGGTCTCAAGACGAGCGCCGAGCGCCCCGGCCACGTCGGCCACCACCAGCAACGGCAGCGCTCGGCTGACCAGCTGCTCAAGACAACCATAGGGATAACGGTCGAGCGCCGCCAGCAGGCCGCCGACATCAAAGGGAGGGGCGGAACTGAAACTCAGCGACAAACCAGCGCTACCAGGGACATAGGCGGCCAACATGCTGATATCGGCCACCGCTTCTGCCCCCGGCGCCAACAGGCGGGCAGTAAACTCGCTCTCCTCCGGCCGCGACGAGCGCACGGTCAGCGGCAGTTCCTGACGCACCGCAACCATGGCCGGACCATCTGCCGGACCATCCACCGGGCCATTCACCGCAACCACGACACCGCCGACACCGCTTGAATCCCCGGTAAGCGGCAGCACCAGACTAAGGCGGGCGTCACGGGCGAGGTCGACCAAAGAACCCTCTACGGGCTGAACCACCCGCACCGGCGGCAGGCCGCTGACGGTGACGCGATAGCGCCCGGCCACAGCCTCGACATTGTGCAGCGAGATCGTCATCTGGCTATCGTCGCCGGGAGCGATAAAGCGTGGCAACGTCGCATCGGCAACCAGCGCATCTCGCACCACCAGCTTGCGCGAGGCCGAGCCGATACGGGTCCGGTCATAGGCCACCGCCATCAACCGGAGCTGGCCGTTGAACTCAGGAAGCGCCAGCCTAATGATCGCCTTGCCTTGGGCATCAAGCTTGACCGGCCCCTGGAACAGCGACAACACGGTAAACGGGACCTTGGGCAGCCCGCCAGCCATGCCGTCGCCGCCTTGGCGCAACGCTCCCACCGAGTCGATAGTGTCAATCAGTCGGCCGTAATCGTCGCGGATATCCAGCCCAAGCTCGCGCTTGCCAAAAAAGTGCTTGCCAGGATCGGGCGAAGCGAACTCGGTCAACTGCAAGATACCCTCATCCACAGCGGCCAGCGTGACGTAGACATCGGCCCCGGCTCCAGCCCCAGCCACAGCCCCGGCAACTGCCCCTGAAAAAGTGGCGGTTATCGGCACCTCCACCGTCTGGCGCGGTCGCACCACCTCCGGCGTGTTAATGCTCAGATTAATGGTGCGGGGCGCGGGATCAATGGTCAGCCAAGTCAAACCGATAGCCCGCACCGGCTGTCTTTCCTTACCGTGGACCGGCGGACGGTAGACGGTCGCGGTGACGTAGGCGCCCGGCCCCCAAGCCGCATCTACTGCCACATCAACACGAGTCCCGCCCTTTTCCACGCTCAAGGTCCGGGTAAGCAACAGCCGGTCGGTAGCGACTGTCAACAGAACCTCACCAGCGAAGGGCGGCCGAATGATGAGATGGGCCGTTTCCCCCGCGCCATAAACCGGACGGTCAGCCGTCACCTCCAAGGTGTCAGGCGTATCGCTCGCGCTCGGCCCCGCCTCCCAGCCTGAAGAAAATCTGAACGAGGTGGCGACGCCGGTAGCGGCATCCGAGACCTCAAAGCGAAACCGGCCATAAGCCAGCGTGCCCAAGTCCTGTACTGCCGCAGTCGCAGCAGGAATAGCGGCAGTACCAGCCCTCACCGAGTGATCACGCTCAGTCACCCGGTATTTGTAGCGGCCATTTTCATGGTACCATTGAAAATCACGGTGTTCGGCAATCAACTCCCAACGCAGACTAGGCTTGACGATGCGGTTGCCCTGACGGTCGATGGCGATTATTTCAAAACCTGCCCCCTGCCCCTCGCCGAGCCGGTCGCCATCAAACCGGGGCCTGATGCCGATGGCATAAGGCTGGGTTCGGACCGCCGCGAAGATCGACTTGCGGGTCGGCCGACCGCCCGGCTCGGTCACGGCGACCCTGATCGCCGCCCGCAGCGGCTTGGTGGTGTCGGGCTGGGGCGGCAGCTCGACCGCGAGACGCGCCTTGCCCTCGGCATCGCCCGCAGGCAGGATCAACTCGCTGACCCGTGCCGTCACCTGTTCCTGGGCCAGTCCGAAATGGAAGCCCTTGAATTGCGGATAGGGATCTGGGTCCTCGCCAAGCGCCACTTCGGCAGTACCGCCCAAGCCGGCCGCAGGCGGGCCATAGAGGAAGCGACTGGTCACGCCGACCTCAAACGGCAAGCCCGGCTCGATTGCCGGCTGAAAAGCGGCAAGCTCAACCGCCAGCCGCTCGGGCACGAACTCCTCAACTTGGAAGGAAAGCCTGCCGATCGGGTCGCGCTTGGGGTCGCCATAGGCCAGAACCTGCCAGCCCCCGAGCGGTGCCGTTTTGGTCAGCGCCAGCGGCAAAGTGAAACCGCCCGCCGCAGCCGGCTTCAAGGTTCCGGCGTAAAACTCGGTTCCACTCGGCCGCAACACCTTGAGCGTGAGGGGAAAGCCTTCCACCGCCGCCGTTCGGTCGTCGCGCAGCAACGCGGTCAGGTTGACAGTCTCGCCGGGCCGATAGACGCCACGATCGCTGTAAAGATAGGCGTCGAGCGGCCCAGGCACGGCTCGCCCACCGACGCCACGATCACTGAGATCAAACGCGGCCAAGGACAGATCGATCAGCGCGAAGTCGCCGTCGGCACCACTGGCGGTGACCATCAAAGCCGACTGACCGCCAACCCCCCTGCTCAGACCTGGCCCAAACACGGCGTGGCCCTCGGCATCGGTGACGGCGCGGCCCAACTCGGAGTTGTTGCGGGCGACCAGGGTCAAGCCAATCCCGGCCGCCGGTTTGGCCGAAGCCAGCGAGCGCACAAAGACATGGACGCCATCGGCGCCGCGAGTGGTGGTAAGACCAAGGTCAGAAATCATCAGCCATTGAGTGGCCTTGATGTAGCGCTGGTCGTTACCCGGCACGTCAACCGGCTCGGCAGTAATGACGTAAAGGCCGGGCTTGGTCTCGGGGATCAAGGTGCGGACGGCAAAACCAGTCACGGTTTCTTGGTTGCGCCCGCCGCTCGCCACCGCAAGCTTACCCTCCCAGATCAGCTCCCCTTCGGAATCACGGAGTCTGCGCACATCGTAAGTACCAAGGGCCGAACGCAGCGCGTCTCCCTTGAGCTGACCGACAAGATTGCGATCATTAATGCGATTGAGCTTAAGCTTGACGCTATCGAGATTGACCGTCACCACGGGAATGCCGCCATTGTCACCGCGAACCAGAATGAACTGATCCCCACGAAATGCGACCGAAGGCGAACGATCATCAACCCGGATGGTGGTGGCCTCGTCGTGCTTGAACACCATAGAATCGGCACCGGGCAGGCCCTGACGCACCGTCACCTGATAAGTGGTGCCATGGCTGACGCCCGATAGGCAAAGCTGGTTGTCGTCAACCGCAGCGGTAACCTGGGCCGGAGGCTCCAGCTGTACGAAATCCTCGAACCGGATGTCACGACCGGACTTCAAACGGTCGGAAAAGGTCAGGCACAACCGGGCCGGTTGCTCGTCGCTTGATGCCGAGACCCTTTTCAGGGTGAGCCCAAGCGCCAGCCGCAATTCGGCCAATCTTCGTTGGGCCTCGGGCTGGGGCAGCCGGGCCTCCTTCGCCTCGTCAAGAGCGTCGCGATAGGCGGCAATGGCGTTCTCAGGCCGATTCATCGCGCCGTCGAGAAACCGGGCCAGCCACAGCATATTGTCGAGTCGCTCCCGACCCGGCGCCGCCCGCAAACTGCCGAGCCAGCCAGCCTGAAGCGCCCGCGCCAGATTGGGCGGCGAGAGGCTGGCCTGAGCCTGAGCCAGCGCCATCCAGGTGGTTGGACGGTCGTCGCGGGCGGCCACCGCACGCTCAAGCGCCTGCACCGCCCGGCCCATATCATGCCCCGCCACCGCCTGCGCTGCCTGTAGGGCGGCGTCGTCGATCACCTTTTGGTCAAGTTTTGGCGGGCCCTTGGCCCGGAGGGCGCTGGCGTAGCCCTGAGCATCAGCTTCAAGTCCGGGCAGGCCCAAGGCCTGAGCTAGCGCCGATCCCACCGGAATGACGGCAAGTCCGCCAGCGAGTCCAAAGCTGACGGCGACCAAAGCCCGACGAACCACGGCAACAATCCAATTCATGGCCGAATTCCCCTCTTGTCCCTCAGGCAGATAGTTTCACAATAACATCATTTCTCAAGCCCGCACACATCATCCCTGACCCAGCACCA
>JBAXKX010000069.1:0-11837 GCA_037135115.1 Rhodospirillaceae bacterium | reverse complement strand
TTTTGGCGACCATTTTGAACTTGGCATATATAAGATCTTCGGCAAATTCCTGGCCCAGCTCTTCCATATTAGAATCATCCGCAGCATAGCTCCAGGAAATGGTCACGCTATTACCGGCTCCAGCCGCGTCATCGAGTGTCTCAAACAAGCTCATTAATATCTTAGCCGTGGTGCTGTTGAAATAGACCAGATCAAAGTTAAAATTGATCTCGGTACCGCTTTCGGCAGCAAGATGTTCTTCCAGCTTCCCAATCAGTGGCCCAAAGAATTTGTTTACATCCTCTGGATAGGATTCGCCATAAATGACGAAAGTGTTAGAGGCAAAATTAAAGTCAATTCCAGGAGTGCGCTTAGTCGGTTCAAGTTTAATGGCATCCATGATGTGTTCTCCAAGGCGTGAATATTAAAATGCGCGAGGGTTAGAGATAAGCCTTAAGTACAAAATAGGAATGTTCTTCGTTCATTTTCAAAAAATCATATTCTAAGCTGCGCGTGGCGAGGCGGGCAATATCTATGAATCCGACCCCCGCGCCTTTGCTGCCTTCAGGGGTTTTACCCTTGAGAACTTCCTTATGTAGTGCCTTTAATTCCTTGCGGTCAAGTGACTTTATGTGATCCAGCCCGTCACGCAATCGAGGTGCGTCGCAATTGGAGATTGCATTGCCACATAAGATGTAATAGTATCCATCTATTTTGCCAACAGCAAGCATACCATGATGGAGATCAACCGTCCGCTCGTTAAGCTCTCCTTCATGCCTTTCTACCGAATAACGGATTATATTCTGAACCTGCTCAACAAAGATTGAAAATAGTCCACGGGCCACCTGTTGTTCGGTGTTTTCCAGGGCCAGCTTATCGCGAACGGCATCACCGATGCTGACCAGTACATCCTCGGTTATATAGCCATAATAACAGAAAAGAACACCTTCACGAGTAAGATTTTCGCGAAGCTGTAAGATGTCTTTAGCGTGCATTCAGGGTTCCCCTCAACTGCTGATCACGACGTAACAGGATATTACAATTTCATTTCCCATAAAATTGAGTACCATTCTCGGGGTAAAAAAGACATCAAAAAATCATCCACCAAGCCCATGGCGCGCAACAAGGGGCCAATTTTGACTATACCACGATTCGGTTGGTGGCTGAGAACGTGCGCATTTGGCTAAATTGTTGATCATCATTATTTTCACGATTCGTGCCGGATTTTGGACACCGTAAGGCGACACGACGCACGCGCTCGCCAGGGGATTAACCATCAGCCTATCCCCAAAACTGCTTGAAATTTTGGGAGTGAACGGTTACAGCTACAAGGATGGTAAGATCGAAAGTTATAATTGAGAAATAATCTATAGAATCAGCAGGATGAGTGTTTCCGGTACGGCGATGCGATCATGGGATGGTGTGGATGGACGATCAGGATAATTTTGATTTATTCGAAGAGAGCGTTGATGCGAACAAGACGCATGACGAAATTGTTTCCATTCAAGAAAAGCATGGTGCGTTTCTTGACATGATTCCAACCGGTCTGTTCGTACATCAGCGGCACGGGATTGTTTTTGCGAATTCTGAGGCGTCGAATGTTTTTTACATGCCGCCTCATTACTTAATTGGCCGACATTTTCTCGATTTTATACCTGATCAATACGTTAATTACGCAAAATCTGCATTTGACCGATGCTTCGATGAGAAAGCCGCCGTTCGTGACCTTGAGTTCTGCCTATATAATGACGGCCATGAGATGCAGGTCATTCAGGTCTCGATGTCGCCGCTCTATTGGGACGGCCTCCCGGTCATCAATATCGTCTTCACCGATATCACACGATTGAAGCAGAATGAGGAGGCCTTGAAGCAAGCCAAGCATGTCGCGGAATCGGCGACCAAGGTCAAGAGTGAATTCCTGGCCAATATGAGCCATGAAATCCGCACCCCGATGAACGCGATCATCGGGCTCAGCCATCTGGCCATGAAAACTGATCTCACACCACGCCAGATGGATTATCTGGTCAAGATCAGCAACGCCTCGAAGTCTCTGCTCGGCATCATCAACGACATTCTGGATTTCTCGAAAATCGAGGCCGGCAAGCTCAGCCTCGAGATCATCGAGTTCGATCTCACGGCGATCCTGGAGGAACTCTCCAGCGCGCTGTCGTTCAAGGCCGAGGAGCAAGGCGTCGAGCTGTTGTTCCTGGTGCCGGCCACTGTTCCGACCCTGCTGCTCGGAGACCCGACGCGGCTCAGGCAAATATTGCTCAATCTGGTCAGCAACGCCGTCAAGTTCACTGAGACCGGCGAGGTGGTGATTTCGGTGCAGATGCTGGACTGCCTGGAGGATGAGGCCACGCTGTCCTTCTCGGTGCGCGACACCGGCATCGGCATGACCGAAGAGCAGATGGCGCGGCTGTTCCAATCCTTCTCCCAGGCCGACATGTCGACGACCCGCCGCTTCGGCGGCACCGGGCTGGGGCTGGCGATCAGCAACCGGCTGGCAACCCTGATGGGCGGCTCGATGTCGGTGGCCAGCCAGCCCGGCCAGGGCAGCACCTTCACCTTTCAGGCCCGCTTTGGCCGCCAAAGCGTCGTGCCCGCACCGGTGCTGCGCGTCCCGTCAAATCTCGGCGAGTTACGGATCATTGTGGTCGACGACAACTCCACGGCGAGGGAAATTCTTGCGGGTACCCTGTCTGCGTTGTCGCCCCATGTCGCAACCGCGTCCGGCGGCCGTGAGGCGATCGCGCTGCTGGAAGCGGCCTCGGCGCGGGGCCAGTCCTTCGACCTGATCCTGATGGACTGGCAGATGCCCGGCCTCGATGGCTTGGAGACGACCCGGCTGATCAAGCGCGATCCCCGGATCGCCCTCACGCCGACCGTGTTCATGGTCAGCGCCTTCAGCCAGGACGAGCTGATGGCCCAGTCGCAATCCTTGGGCATCAATGCGTTCCTGGCCAAGCCGGTGACGACATCGAAGCTGTTCGTGGCCATCGCCTCGGCGTTCAGCGATCCGACGGCGCCTACCAAGCCGCCAGCCGCGAAAGGTGCGGTGACGGCGGCCTCGCAGCTGCGCGGCGCTCACGTCCTGGTTGCCGACGACAACCTGATAAACCAGCAGGTGGCCGGAGAGCTGCTCACCGGCCTTGGCCTGACGGTCGAGATCGTCGGCAACGGCCGGCTGGCGCTGGAGGCGGTGCTGGCCCGGCCCGCAGCCTACGACGCGGTGTTCATGGATGTGCAGATGCCTGAAATGGACGGTCTGGAGGCGACCCGGCTGATCCTGGAGGCCCTCGGGGCAAATCATCCGCCGATTCTGGCGATGACCGCCCATGCCATGGACCATGAGCGCCAGCGCTGCCTGGATGCCGGCATGAACGACCACATCTCCAAGCCGATCGATCCCGAACGGCTGGCGGCGGTGCTCGGCCGCTGGATCAAGGGGTGCGAGCGGTCGGAGGCTGACGCCCCGGCCACGGTTTTGACGGCTCCGCCTGCCCCGTCGCCGGTCGCGTTCGAGATCATCGGCGATGGTCTGCCCGCCACGCTGCCGCCTTTCGACATCGGCGCGCTACTGGCCATGCTCGGTGGCAATCGGGAACTGGCGAAACGGCTGATCATCAGCTTTCATGACGGCTACGCCACCACCGAAGACGATCTTGATCTATTGATCGCGGATCAAAACTGGGATGAGGCGCGTCGTCTGGCCCATTCGCTCAAAGGCGTCGCCGGGACCCTTGCAGCCTCCTCGCTCAGCCTGCCGGCGGCCGACCTTGAGCAGGCGCTCGAAGCCGGCCAGTTCGATCAGGCCCCGGCCTTGGCCTCCCAGATTCGAACCGCGTTGCGGGAAGCGGTGGCTGCGGCTTCCGCGCTGGCGGCGGCGGATACGAACGCGCCACCCGAGACACCGGCGGAGCCGCTCGAGGAGTTGCGCGACCTTCTCTGCACCCTCAGTGACCTGACCAGCCGCTTTCGTGGCTTTGATTTCGACGCGGCCCTGGCGGCGCTGGACGATCTCACTGATCGTCGACCCTCTAGCGATCCCATTTATTGAGTGAGACAAACCATGAACCGTGATCCTGTTTCCCGCTCCGATGGCCGCAAACGCGTCCTGATCGCCGACGACAGCAACACGGTGGCGACCTACATCAAGTCGTCGATGGAGATGCTGGGCTTTTATGACGCGGAAATCGTCGCCAACGGCACCGACGCGCTCAATCTGATCATCTCGAAACCCTATCGCCTGATCATTCTTGATCACGACATGCCCGGCATGAAAGGACTTGATATCATCCGCACCCTGTCAAACCTGAAAACCCGTCTCTCCACCCCGATCATGCTGGTCACCGGCAGCGTCAACGGCGAAATGATCGAGCAAATCCGCAATGAACGGCTGGCCGTGGCGGCCGTAATCGCCAAGCCCTTCACGCTGGAGACCTTCCAGCAACGGGTCACGACGGTGATAAAGGGGAAATAAGCCAGATATATATGAAGTCTACTGCAGACCCGCCGACATAATCCTGGATCACCTCACTCAGGGGCCAATGATTGGGTCAACATAAAGGGCCCGTTAGTATCAGATGGGTTTCGCCGGGAACCACACGCGAACCGTTGTGCCCTCGCCGAAGGTTGATTCAACGGTCATTGTTCCTTTGTGCATCTCCATAAGCCCATTGATAAGGGGCAAGCCAAGCCCGGTCCCACCACCAGCACGGCTATATCTGTTATCAATCTGTTCGAATGGCCGCATGACCCTGGCCAGATGATTTGGTGGGATTCCGATTCCGGTATCAGTTACCACAATATTCACGCCACCATTTTCATTGGCCTCAGCCGCTAAAACGATACACCCCATCTTTGGAGTGAACTTGATGGCGTTGGATAGCATATTGTAAACGACTTGCTTCACGGCACGCTCATCCGCCCACAGGGGAGGAAGATCAGGCTGGAGAGAAAGGCTGAACTCCAAATTCTGGAGAATTGCTCGTTGCCTGACAAGGCGATACATGCTGGCCATAACCGCCTCGGTGTTAATATGTGATGGGGCAATTACCAATTTTCCAGACTCTATCTTGGCGATGTCGAGGATGTCGTTTATCAAATCAAGGAGATGAAGGCCGCTTTCGTTGATGTCCCCAGCATATTCTGCATAGGCTGGCGTACCGACTGGTCCGAAGCACTGGTCACGAATGATTTCCGAAAAGCCGATGATCGAGGTCAGAGGCGTGCGGAGTTCATGGCTCATGGTAGCCAGGAACGCTGACTTCGCCCGGTTCGACTCTTCTGCATCTTCCTTTAGCCGGGCAAGCTCAATCTCAGCTAACTTCTGCTCAGTGACATCTTGGGTTGCTCCGTGCATTCGCAACGACGAGCCATCCGCACCCCGTTCAATATGCCCGCGTACCTGGACAATGCGGAGGGCATCATCGATCTGTCGCCTAATTCGGTAATACAGATCAAACCGCTCCAGATGCGATGCAGCATCGTGGAGAGTTGTTGACATTCTGTCACGATCATCCGGATGGACAAGAGCCACCAAGTCATCAAAAGAAATTACAGGTTCTCGACAGCCATGGATACACATCCACTCTTCAGATAACTCAAATGTGTCGGTTATGATGTTCCACTCCCAGGCGCCGACGTGGGCCAACCCCTCCGCTTCCGCAAGCCTGCGGGCCGTACCGCGAAGTGCATTTTCGATTCGACGTTGGGTGAGGTGGTTGCGGACACGGGCGCGGACAATGGCCGGATTGATCGGCTTGGTGATAAAGTCAATGGCTCCGATGCTAAGGCCTCTGGTCTCCGCCTCGGCATCATCGCGGGCTGTGACGAAGATGACTGGAATGTCCTTAGTCTTCTGCAGCCTTTTAAGGCGGGAGCAGACCTCGTATCCGTCCATGGTCGGCATCATCACATCAAGAAGGATGATGTCGGGCATGAACTCGGCCGCAAGGTGGATCGCCTTCACGCCGCTGGTCGCACAGATGACTTCATAGTCGTCACACAGCGCATTGCTCAGTTCATGAACATTGGCAAGGCTGTCATCAACGATTAGAGCCGTGTTTCGTTCGATCATATATACCGCCTTGGTCAGCCCAATTCCGCCTTGACGCTTGTCGCCAACTTGTCAAGGGCATCTAGCGCCTTATCGAAATCAAGCCGGCTGATCAGAAGTTCCAGCGCTTCGCCATTCTGGCGGAACGGTGTCGTTTTCAGGATATCGTTGATTTTTGAGACGCTTTTGGTGGCGTGAAAACTATTTTTCAGCACTAAAGGACGTAACTCAGCCAGCTTGGCTTCCACGTCATATGCCTGCGCTTGATCTAGACGGCCGCCGTCATCTTGCACTGTCGCTTCCCGAACCACCGGCGGCTCTATGGTTGCAGCAACATGGTGAGCGGACGCCAAAGCCTCGGTAAGGGTTGCATGTACCCGCTCAAGCTCGATGCCAGCAACCATAATGCCAGGTTTCCAGTTGGCAGAAGTAGAGCATTCTTCGAAATCCCTTACCGCCTTGTCAAGGCTCCGAGCACCGAGTTGCTGGGCAGTTCCTTTCAGGGTGTGTGCGATTTCGAGCAGTCGTGCGAGATTGCCGGATTTGGCTGCGCTCACGATTTCCTCGGGAAACGAAGTGAAGTGCTCCACAAAATTTCTCAGAAGAAACCCCACTAAGGCGCGATTGCCATCGACCCTGGCAAGAGCGTATTCAAGGTCAATGCAGGGTAATTTCTCTGGAAGTATCGGCACTCTCGTCGTGATTGCGGACCGGGTTGGGAACATCAGTGTCCTTCTGGCCCATTTGGCCACCACCTCGCCAACCTGGCGGATGTCGAATGGCTTGGCGATGTAGTCGCTCATGCCTGCGGCTAGACATTTTTCCCGATCGGCCGCCATGGCGTTTGCGGTGATAGCGATGATCGGAACGGTCTTGCCGCGAGTGTTTCGGCGGATGCGCCGTGTGGTCTCGTAGCCATCAATCCCTGGCATTTGAATGTCCATCAGGATGGCGTCGAATCTAAAGTCAGCCCTGTCCAACCAGACCAACGCTTCGTGGCCATTGTTTGCAACTTCTACACTGGCGCCCATATTGGCTAATGTATCGCGGGCGACCTGCTGGTTGATGGCGTTATCCTCGATAACGAGCACCCTTACGCCGGATAGGTTGTGGGGTGAGGGCAACTTGACAGAAGCTGACTGAGGGACAGCCGTTCCCATTCTGGCGGCGTAGACATTGACTACGGTGTCCAACAGGGTTGATGCAGTTACAGGCTTTTCCAGATAGGCATCTGGAGCGATGCCTAGTTCACGAGATCTGCGCATCATGATATCGCGACCGTAAGCGCTGACCATGATGACCATAGGCGGCGGACTGTGGATGCACTTCTCGCGGATGTTCCTGCAAGCCTCCAAGCCATCCATGTCCGGCATTTGCCAATCCATTAGAATTACCTCGGCTGGTGGCGTATCCCCGGCCTGCTCGAATAGCCTGACCGCCTCAGTTCCCGAGCCAACCGTCATTCCTTTCCAGCCGATCGCGCCCGCCGTCTCCTGAAGGATCGCTCGGGCTGTCGGATTGTCATCAACAACAAGGACGGACAGGCCGTCCGGAAGCGAGATTGTATGCCCTGATTGTTGATCCTGCCTATTGGAAATGCCGAAGGTAGCAGTGAAGCTGAACGTGCTACCTTTTCCAGGCTCACTGACGACACTGATTACACCTCCCATCATTTTCACCATCCGGCTGCTAATTACCAGCCCAAGTCCAGTACCACCAAAGCGCCTAGTTGTAGTGCTGTCACCCTGAGTGAAAGGCTGGAAAAGCCGTATGAGCTGTTCGGGGGGAATGCCGATGCCGGTGTCGGTAACTGAGAACTCAAGCACCACGCCGTTTATCTCGCACATGCGGCGCGAGATCGACAGCACAACCTCGCCAACATCAGTGAACTTGATTGCGTTCCCAATGAGGTTGATTAAAACCTGTTGTAGCCTCGTCGCATCACCGACCACCCATCGTGGAACATCTGATGCGACTGAAAACAGAACTTCGATATTCTTTTCCCGTGCGTTGGCGGATACTATGGTCGCCAAGTCAACCGTAAGGGTGTCAATATTCATGTCTCGGCTTTCCAGCTCAAGCCGGCCAGCTTCCACCTTCGAAAAATCTAAGATGTCGTTCAAAATATTGAGGAGTGCGCGGGCTGCAATAAGAATTTTCTCGGAATAATTGCGATGGCTTACTGATAAATCGGTTTGTAGGATCAACTGAGACAGGCCAATGATCGCATTCATCGGTGTCCTAATCTCATGGCTCATATTCGCAAGAAATTCACTCTTGGATCGGTTGGCGGTTTCGGCTTGCTCCCGCGACTGCTCAAGGGCGGCTTCAATGGCTTTGCGCTCGGTGATGTCGCGTCCAGATGCCTGAATCTCACCTACAGCCAAAATCTTACCTTCCCAAGAAACCCAGCGTTCGCCCTGGACAGTCAGTGTCCGTGCTTCGACCACCACGAATTTGTCGGGTCGTTGATGAGCGTTCAGTATCGCAGCCTCAACATTGGGTTGGTCTGCGGTTAGTATGAAATTCTGCCAGGGCATACCGAGAAGAGTTTCGCTAGGCTGCCCGAACATAGCGGCAGTCGCCTTATTGACGAATGAAAAATGCCCCTGCGCGTCAAGCCTCAGTACCATATCCGACTGGCTGTCAACCAAACTACGATAACGTTCTTCGCTAGCTTGTTGTGCCTGCTCAGATTGTATCCGGTCAGAGATATCAAAACCTGAACAAATTACATAATTAATTCCTTGAAGCCTTACGCTTCGGAACGAGAAAAAATGATAAGAGTGAAAACCGACAAGAGAGATTAGGTCAACCTCAACTTTGCAGGCTTTGCCATTTAGTGAATCATGTATTGCACCAAAAATGTGTTCATGGTCATTAGCATCAACCAAATCATGAAATGAAAGGGTAGCCATGTCCTCTTCCGTTGCCCCGACAAACTGCTTCATGTTTTTATTCCACATGACGAACTTGCCGTTCGCATGCAACATGACGAAAAGACCGGGAAAACTATCGATTACTTCATTCCAGAATAAGCCTTCTGTCTCTATGGCGGATTCAAGGCTCTTGCGTGCTGTAATATCACTTAGTACAATGGCAAAGTTGTGGTCTCTGGTAGAGAATACACGAACCTCGAACCAGCGCCCTGTGCTTACGAAGTGCTTCTCGAATCGCTTTTCAACACGGTTCGAAGCAACCTCCAAAAATATATATAGCATACTTGGTGTGGCGATAGAACTTATAGACTCAAGGTCGCAGACTGCTTTTCCAATTATCAGGTTGGGACGAACACAAACTGCATCACAAAACAATTGATTAACATCCACAAACTCCACAGTGACCACTTTATTGTTATCGTCAAAGATACCCTTCAGTAGAGCAATGCCAAGCCTTGATCCGCCAACAATCTGTTCTAAGGTATCTAAATCCATTGTTATGACCCCAGCCAATAAGTCGCATCGTCATAACTGTCAAAAAGTCGTATCGCTCCAGAATCTTTATTAAGTGCTGTTGTCTGGCGCGAAGCAAATTTGCTCAATAGGTTCTTTGATTGCACCCATGCGAATTTCTCCAGCCCTGCGCCCAGCATTCTTGGAAACCAGTCTTCTGCAACCCATTGAGCTGATGAGTTCCATGGGCCGAACACATTTCTATTATCATTAAGCACAAAATGGCATTTTTGTTGAATAAGCAATTTAAGCATCTCCTCACATCCCATTTGAACAGTTCTATCCGAAGGAATCCCTCTCCAGTCAACATAGACCCGATTATGTTCAGCGTCCCAATAGACGGTAACATTTTCTTCACTGTAGTAGACATCCATTTTTGCATTCCCGGATTGCCTGCTAAAGAAGCAGGGCTTCTTGCCATTTTGACGGTAACCGTTCACTCCCCGAATTTCAAGCGGCTTTGGGGATAGGCTGATGGTTGATGCCCTGCCGGGCGTGCGCGAGGGTCTCGGCAATGTTTAACCAGTGGTCATTAAATGACAATCCGAATAAACGGCAACGGTATAGATTCTCATGATCAAATCTTGCCGGATGCAGAAGCGGTGTGTCAAGCTTTCTTGGTCAGTCCGGGCAATCTGTGCAAGGGGTGGCGAGGAGACAACGAATGGTTATCCTGTTTTTCGACATTTTTGCACTGCTGTTAATGGGGATTCAGGTTCGCCGATCTGGTACTGCGATAAACCCTAACAGATGTCAAGCGGCGTCTAAAAGTAAGCCAGGATCGGCGTCCAAAACCAGGCCACCAGGCATCTACCTCAGGTTGCGGCGTGGTGGTTGTCCGGGTAGTCCACGAGGATGCGCGCGCCTGCCGCGCCCCTCAAAGAATCACGGCCAGCTGTTCAAGCGTATCGGACCGCCTCAGACCACCTCACTCAGGGGCCAATGATTGGATCAACATCAAGTCCCGTTAGTATAAGGAAGGTTGCAGCTACCGTAACATGTATGGTGTGCGAGCTTCAAAAATTAGGTTGGGATTTGGGTTGCGTTCATGAAGCGAAACGAGTATGAATTTTTATGAGCAGCGCAATTTTCTGGTTTAGTTATTTTGTTGTAATAAAAGCTCGTGTGAGACGTCTACGGTATGAACCCGCAGCTTGATTAACTCCGTGTTCATTAATTATACGTCGTGAGCTAAGGGAGTGAAAGGATAATCGTTATTATTGAATTAGGACCACGACATTCCGTCTGCATCACTATACTCTACTGTGTATTTATTTTG
The DNA here is from genome assembly GCA_037135115.1 of Rhodospirillaceae bacterium. Classification (GTDB taxonomy): domain Bacteria; phylum Pseudomonadota; class Alphaproteobacteria; order Azospirillales; family Azospirillaceae; genus BOG-933. The sequence goes on along the minus strand of JBAXKX010000069.1, from coordinate 1,066 downwards.
GATTTAATTTAGTTTTGATGTCTCCAAGCGAGCCGTAGTGAGGGTGCAATGATCAAGAGGATCAAGTTCCTGCCAAAAATGCTGATTGTGGTAGGATTGATGAGTGCGGTGGTCATGTCTACGGTAGGGATCGGCCTGTCTTCTCTCCATGAGTTGTCGGTCGGTGCCCGTGAGATCGACGCCGGCAGCAAGCGGGTTCTCGAAGCCGGCAACGCGATGGCCCTGTTGCTTGATTTCGCACGCAACGTCCATCTGTTGTGCGAGGATGTTTCCCCGGTTATCCGGTCAAAAGTTGAGCAGGTAGCCGCCAAACAACTTGGTGATTACAAGGAGAGCCTCTCGGTTCTGCGCAAGACGGCGGTGACCGACGCCGGGCGCAAGAGCGTGGAGCAAGCTCAGGAAAAGCTGGAGGCTTACGAACAGCTTTACCGTTTGGTCCTGAACCTGACCCACCAGGGAAATCGGGATCAGGCCAGGGCCACCGTGCTCGGCGGGTTCGATCAGGTCGAAACCATGCGCGAGACCATGCGCGCGATCCAGGATCGCGTGGTCAAACGAAGTGATGCCGCAGTCGAGCGGCTGGACCAGACCTATGAGCAATCACGGTTTGAAATGCTTGGTCTTTCAGGCCTTGGTATCGGTTTCGGCTTGGCGCTTTCCCTATTGATCGCGGTGGTAGGAATGACCCGGCCGGTGGCGCGCCTGACCCGAGCCATGAGCCGGCTCGCGTATGGGGACCTCGGTGCCGAGATTCCCGGCCTTGATCGCAGTGATGAAATTGGCGAAATGGCTGGGACGGTACGGGTGTTCAAGCAGGCGATGATTGAGCAACAGCAGGCTCAGGCCGAGCGCGCCGCCCAACAGGAGAAGGAACTGGCGCTTAGTCACAAGCTCAAGGCCGATTCCCTCGGTCATCTTCAGGGCATCGTCGGCATCGCGGTCAAATCCAACGATGTGTTCTTCGGCCTTGCCGGACTGGTCAATGAAATCCAGCATCTCGCCGGAGAAACTCAGGCTATCGCGGCGGCGGCGGAAGAAATGGTCGCCTCGGTCCGCTGTATCTCCG
>JBAXKX010000068.1:0-12033 GCA_037135115.1 Rhodospirillaceae bacterium | reverse complement strand
CTTGAGCGTGGGCAGGACATGAATACAAAAACGATTGTACCGCTGCCGGCAACCATTGGCTCAGCAATCGGGACTATCGAGCAGGTTGCACTGTGCATTGAATTGGACGATTATTTCGCAGCTAACAGCCGCGCCTCTCTCGGACAGATATTTCGTCCTTATCTTGATGCCCAGCACCTAACGCCAACCGAACTTTTGCACAGCTATAAGGCGTTAACGTCCCTGCTGTCTCAACATGGACTCGTCGAGGCGGCGATTACCCGGATAGTCGCCCTCCAGGCCCGCCTTCCCGGCCAGGATCTACGCCGCCGTCGCGAGGCAATACTGGCCGCGATGGATGACATTGTCGCTCGGGCCGCACGGGCGGAGCGCACGCTTGATGACTTGGCCAGCAAGGGGGCACCACTTGCCATGCTGCGTCAATCGGCTTCGGTACCGGATGCGACACCGGATGCGGCAAGCAATCGTGATTATCTCCTACGTTTTGCAATTTACCGCGATCTTGCTGGAGTCCATGACCTGACCGCCAAACTTGATATGTTGGTCGGACTTGCCAATGACAATGCCAACGAGCGGTTAGCGACACTTGTCGATGGCGGAATCGCCGATCTATTCGGCACGGCCACCGTTCTGTCCGAGATGTTCGGACCGCACCTATTTCTTGGGGAACAGATTCGCCAAGTTCTCAACTTGGCACTGACCGAGACATCGCAACCAAGCGACACCACTCGCAAGCCCCAGTATGACCTGAACTCGCTGTTGGTGACCGGAAGGCTGCCGGAGACCAGGGCGGCCCTGCTGGAGCGAACACGGCTGCAATTACGCTCGGCCCAACCACTGGGTTCGGGCCGTAACGAGGAGGATATACGCTTCTTTCAGAATATTCTGTCCGCCCTGGTCACGCCGGACGGCGTTGCTGGCGGTGGGGCCATGGCCGAGGCCCTGGTAATGCGCTATGGTCGGCGGCTCAACCAGGGTGGTGCCACCGGTGCCCGCCTGTCAATTCAGGGCATCGTCGAGACTCTGCCCAACCTGTTCAGCCGCCTGCATTTTCTGGTTGCGCTCGCCACCACAGAAACCGGCGTCAAGGCCAAGAACGATCTGGTCTGCGTCATTGACGGCCTTGCCAACAACACCATGTTGCTCGAAAAGACTGTTATGAAACCGTTTGATCCCCAGGGCTTGAGCGAACAGTTGGAGCGCGCCGCGTTGAATTTTGAACAGACTGGACTTAGCCACGAAATCAAGGCGCATTTACGCAAGCGCATCACCGGCCTAGTCGACAGCTTCGTCACAAACGGCGACTTCCTGGAGATTATGGATCAGGCCGAGCCGCAAGCCCCCCGGCGCATCCAGTACCTAAACGCCATCATCGCCGCAGGCTTGGTCAGTCCCAACGGCGGCAGACCGCTAATCGAGCAGCATATTGCACGGATTGGCGGCGGATTGCCCGCAGGCGCGACGGCGGCGCAAAACCAAACCGCCCCCCAGAACCAAACCATGCGTCTGGGAAAAACCGCCCCCCAGAACCAAACCGTACGCCTAGGAAAAACCGCCCCCCAGAACCAAACCGTACGCCTGGGAAAACCCGCTCCACTGGATAATACTCTACGCCTGAACCAGCCCGCGCAGCCGACGGTGGTCGTACTCAACACGCAGATAATGACGTTGGCGCCGTCTTCCCAGACTGCTGCCCGACCAAATGACCGGCAGACCCGTCAGCGCTGTCTCAACTGCTTTGAATACAAGATTGCAGAGGGGATGTGCATGGTCTGCGGCCATGACAAAGATGAACCCCCTCGCTCCGGCGTCCATCTCCAACCCGGCGCAATGCTTGAGAACCGATATATGATTGGCCATTTAATAGGCCAGGGTGGTTTCGGCGCGACCTATCTCGGCTGGGACGATCGGCTTCAGGTTAAAGTAGCGATCAAGGAGTACTTCCCGGTCAGCATCGCCGGTCGCAATCCGAGCAATGGCGCTCTCATGCCTTATACCGAAGATCATGTCGAAACCTTCAAGGCGGGGATCGTCAAGTTCCTTGAAGAGGCGCGGCTACTGGCCCGGTTACGTGATGTCAAGGAAATCGTCGAGGTCCACGATCATTTCGAAGCTAATGATACCGCATATTTGGTGATGGAATTGCTGGTCGGTCGCACCCTTCAGCGCCACTTGCTCGAGGAAGGGGGAACTATCGATTATCGCCGGGCCCTGGGGCTGATCCTGCCGATCGCCAAGGCAGTTCATGATGTCCACCAACTTGGGCTGGTTCACCGTGACATCAGTCCGGACAATATTTTCCTGCTGGATAAGGGTGGCACCAAATTACTGGATTTCGGCGCGGCGCGTCATAGCGTCGGCGAAGCCACCGGGGCGCTGACAGTAATCCTCAAGCGCGGCTACGCCCCACCCGAGCAGTATTCCCCCGACGGCAACCAAGGAGCATGGACCGATGTCTATGCCCTCTGCGCCAGCTTTTATTGCGCCATCACCGGCCACCCACCGGCCGATGCCACCGCCCGCTGGGCCAACGAGGGCAACTTGCCGCGCCCAAGTGAACTGGGCATCGCCATTCCCCGCGCCATTGAGGATGCACTGTTAACCGGCCTCGCCCTGCGCTGGCAAGACCGCCCACGCGACATGAAGACTTTGCTCCAGGCCTTAAGCCGGGCACTGTCAGCGGGTTGATCACGCCGCTATTCCGACTCGTCCTTGTCACCGCCCTCATTGGTCTTGTCGGCACCGCCGCGCAGCGCGGTCAGCACCGGACGGGCGTCAAGCAGGCCGGCAGCGCGCAAATCCTCGACACCGGGGAGGTCACGCAGCGAGGTCAGACTGAAATGATCAAGGAAATGATCAGTAGTGATCCAGGTTAGCGGACGGCCCGGGGTTTCGCGGCGGCGCCCCGGCTTGATCCAATTGTTTTCCATTAGGAGATCAAGAGTCCCCTTGCTGGTGGCCACTCCGCGAATACTCTCGATTTCAGCCCTTGTTACCGGCTGATGATAGGCGATGATGGCCAGAGTCTCGATCGCCGCGCGCGACAGCTTGCGCTGAACATCCTCATGAAGGTTTAAATAAGGCGCGAGATCGGGCGCAGTACGAAAAGCCCAACGCCGATCCATCCGCAACAAGATTATGCCGCAACCAGAATAGCGATCGCGCAACTCACCCAACAAGCCGCAGAGGTCGGTCCCCCCAACGAAACGGGAGGCCAGCACCGACTCGTCAAGCGGTTCGGGAGCGGCAAACAAAAGCGCCTCCAACAGGCGGAGCTGGTGATTCCGATCGACCGGCAAGGCCTGCCGGTCTTCGGGACCTTCACCCCCGGCATCAGCTGCATCGTCTTGTATGTCGTTACTCATAGGCCACCCATTTTAGCGTACTGGCGGCACGCGACGCAACCAGAGAGGGCCGAAGGCACCATCTTGCCGCAACTCGATCTTGCCGGCTTTGACCAGTTCAAGGCTGGCCGCGAAGTGAGCCGCCAGTGCCGAGCGTCCCAGTAGCGAACCATCGCAGAGGCCCGGCAGAAACGAGGACAAGACGGCCCAATCGGGCAGCGACCCCAGCAATTCGGTCAGCCGCCGCAGCGCCTCGTCAAGAGAATATAAATCCAGCGGCCGGATGGTCAGCGTGGCTTCGTCGATCCGGCGCTTGTGATCGCCGTAAGCCTTGAGCAGGTCGTATAAATTAACTTGGAACACCGACGTCCTGTCAACCTTCAGCCCCTCAGGTGCGCCGCGCGCAAAGAAATCGCGTCCAAGCTGCGGCCGGCCCATGAGTTTGGCCCCAGTTTCGCGCATCGCCTCAAGTCGCAGGAGTTGAAAGGCCAGGGCTGCGGCCATTTGGGCACCGCCCGGCTCCTCCTCCGCAGTCAAGGGCTCCGGCAGCAGCATCCGTGACTTGAGGTAAGCCAGCCACGCCGCCATCACCAAATAATCTGCGGCCAACTCGATGCGCACGCGCCGCGCCGCCGCGACAAACTCCAGATATTGGTTGGCCAGTTGCAGAATCGAAATGTGGGTGAGGTCAACCTTTTGGTCACGGGCCAGCGTCAGCAATAAATCGATCGGCCCTTCGAAGCCATCGATAGCCAGCACCAGTTGTTCGGGCGATACAACGCCGCTGCCGGGCTGGTCCTCGACAAAATCGCCAGCCGATGCCATTACCAAAGCCCTATCACAAGCCGCCGACAACCAACTCAAGGAAATGAATGACCTGTGTCACCATCGGCTCAAGGATGCGGGGCAGCAGATTAAGGTCAACACCGATTTGATTGCCAAGCACCGGCAGCAGGAACAGGACGGCCAGCAACAGCATCATGCCATAGCGTTCGAAATTCGCCAAAGGCTGAGCCAAAGCTCGCGGCAGCAGCCCAATCGCCACCCTTCCACCATCAAGCGGCGGCAACGGGATCATATTGAACACCGCCAGTATCACGTTGACCATAACCGAATAAGTAAGGGTGCCAACCGTCCATTCCTGCATCCATACCGGGATGATATGAACAAATTGGAACAGAAAAATCGATACCAGCGCCATCACGAGATTAATCGCCGGACCAGCCAAGGCCACCAGCACCATATCGCGCCGTGGATTACGCAACCTTCTAAAGTCGACCGGCACGGGCTTGGCCCAGCCAAAGAGAAAATGGGTCGAGATATACATCACCACCGGCAGAATAATGGTTCCCACCGGGTCGATGTGCCGGAGCGGGTTGAAGGTTACCCGGCCGAGTCGGTACGCGGTATCGTCACCCAATTTCCAGGCAACGAAGCCGTGGGCCGCCTCGTGCAAAGTGATCGCGAAAATCACCGGCAGGGCCAGAACCGACAGCTCCAGCAGGACATGAACCATGATCTTCGTCCCCTGCTCAACCGCTAACCACCGGCTCCGCCACTGTAAAGGCGAAGGCGGTGGGGTCAGCGGTGCCAGCAGCCCGCACGGAGCCAGCCAATGCAAGCCCCACCGATCCCAGCAAGGAATCAAGCCGAATCCGCAGGTCACTGGCATCGATCGGCTGCGGCGGTTTAAGGAATGTTTGGGCCCGGTGCCAGCGCGTTAGGGCAGCCCCCGCCAGGGCCGGGGTTGCCGTCGCGACCTCCTGCATCTCATCAAGTTGGCCGTTGCAATGCAGGACAATGTCGCAACCGGCAGCCAGCACATCACGCGCCCGCTCAGCCAACGAGCCGTCCAGCGCCCCCATTGATAAATCATCACTGAGCAGCAAGCCGTCGAAGCCAAGCGCCCCGCGCACCACGGCAGCGATCACCTCGGAGGAGGTACTAGCAGGCCGATCGGGATCAATGGCATAGTAAACAACATGGGCGACCATGCCCAAGGGCAGGTCGGCCAGCCGTCGGAACGGCACAAAGTCGGTGGCGTCGAGCAGGTCGAGTGAAGCCGCCACCACCGGCAACTCTTGATGGCTATCCGATGCGGCCCGTCCGTGGCCGGGGATATGTTTGATAACCGGTAAAACTCCGCCATCAAGCAGACCATCACAGAAGCTCCGTGCCAGCTCACTGACCAGCACAGGGTCATCGGCAAAGGCGCGGTCGCCAATCACGTCGTGTGCCTGGGGCACCGGCACATCGCACACCGGCGCACAGTCGATGGTAATGCCAAGGTCAAACAGCATCGCGGCCAGCAACCTGCCGTTGATCCAGGAGGCTTCCCGCCCCGCCGCCGGGTTGCGTTCAGCCAGCTCGCCAATGCTGCGCGCTGGAGGATGAGGCGGCCAGTGAGGCGGGCGCAGCCGTGCCACACGTCCGCCCTCCTGATCGATCAGCACTGGAGCATCCGCGCGCCCAACACTAAGACGCAAGTCTTCGACCAGCAAACGCACCTGCCCAGGAGACGTGACGTTTCTGCGGAACAGAATGAAGCCGATGGGGTCGGCGTCACGAAAAAATGCACGCTCCTCGGCATCCAGCGTCGGACCGGCGCAGCCGAACACCACCGCGCGCGGTGATGCAGGGGGCATAGAATCAGCGCTTGACAAGCTGGCACCCGACTTTGAGGATTTGCAATTGGGCACAGACATCTCGGGCTCGCACCTCGTCGAGTGGTCCAGCCTGAAGCCGATAATAGACGCCACGTTCTCCGAGGTCGGCGCGCTTCACCACCGGGGAGAGTGCGCCCAAGAGATCACGGTGCCGTCCTTGCAACCGCGTCCACTCCGATTTTGCCTCAACTTCGGTGCGGACCGAACCCAACTGGATCCGGGTTACGTCGCCGACGGGTGCCGGAGCCGGGGTTTTTGTTGTAAGCGCAACCGGAACCGACGTGACGGCGGGTGGAATTGCGGCCAACTTGGGCAATGCCTGAGTTGGCGCTGGAACAGCTGAAACGGTAGGAACGAGCGGAACGGGCGGAACGGGCGTAACGGGCGGAACGGGCGGAACGGTCGGAACAGGCGTAACGATCGTAACGGTCGGAACGGCTGGGGGTTGCAAGAAACGCTCGGGAAGCGTGCGAAGCGCACCAGTCTTGCTGTCATCTCGGACGAGTTGCGGCGGTGGCGCCACCGGACGCAGCAACGGCGTTTCCGGTGGCGGCAGCAGCCGCTCGACCTTCGGCGGCGCCGAGTCGGGGGCCAGTCGGTCAAACACCAACTTGTCCTGGTCCCGCACTTCCATGCCCCCGGGTTGGTTGGGCCTGGATTTGATCGGGCGGGGATCTGCCTTAACCAAGGGCAGACCGCCATCGTCTACAAGCGTGGCCGAATGGCGCAGGCCAAGATATACCGAGCCACCAACCAGCGCCAACGCGCCGAGAGCGAACCCAAGCCGAGCCAGACCAGCCATCAGTCCGCCCCTTGGTTTGGGTGGGCTGTGCGCCGGATAGTCCCGGGGATCGAAACTCAGTCCTTCGTTTCCCAGTTCATTGGCCCCCAGTTCATTGGCCCCCAGTTCGTTGCTCCTCAATTCGCTGCTCCATTGCCCCATTGGTGTCCATTGGTGGCCCATTGGCTCCACCACCTCATGAGCGTAATTCCTCAGCCGGCTCAACACCGATAACCTTGAGTCCCGACGCGATGACGGTGGCCACCGCCTGAACCAGCGCCAGCCGCGCCGAGGTCAATTCATGATCGTTATCGGCCAGGAACCGAAGCGCTGTTTCGTCACGGCCCTTATTCCACAACGCATGGAAGCTGGCCGCCAAATCATACAGGTAAAACGCCACCCGATGGGCCTCGTGGGCTTCGGCCGCCGCATCGACCATCCGGGGCCAGGCCGCCATGATCCTGATCAGCTCAAGTTCATCCACAGAATCAAGGCGGTGCAGCGGCGCCCCAGCCAGCGCGGCTGGCGTCAACTCCTCAGCCGACCGGGTCTCAGCGGCTAGGCGAAGCACCGATCGGCAACGGGCATGGCAGTACTGAACATAAAAGACGGGATTGTCCTTGGTCCGCTCCGTGACCTTGGCAAAATCGAACTCAAGTGTCTGGTCATTGCGCCGGGTCAACATTATGAAGCGGACCACGTCGCGCCCAACCGCATCGACGACGTCGCGCAACATGACAAAGGTCCCGGCCCGTTTCGACATCTTGACCGCCTTGCCCTGATCCATCAGGTGAACCAGCTGGCAGATCTTGACATCAAGAACGGCCTTGCCTTCGGTAATCGCGGAGGTCGCCGCCTGCATTCGTTTGATGTAGCCGCCATGATCGGCACCCCAAACATCTATCAGGACCGAGGCACCGCGCCTAAACTTATCCAGGTGGTAAGCGATATCGTTAGCGAAGTAGGTCCACGAGCCATCCGACTTACGCAATGGCCGGTCTACATCGTCACCGAATTCGGTGGCGCGAAAAAGAGTTTGCGGCCGCGGTTCCCAGTCATCAAGTTTTTTGCCCTTAGGCGGCGAGAGCACGCCCTGGTAAAGAAGGCCGCGCGCATCGAGCCTCTCAAACGCCGCCTGCACGGCACCCGCCGCCACCAGCGCCCGCTCAGAACTAAACACCTGTATGCTAATTCCGAGTGCAATCAGATCCTGCTTGATCCCGACCATGATTTGATCAATGGCAAAGGCGCGCAGCTCCGGCAACCAGGTCGACTCGAGTTCGGTCAGCCAGCGTCGGCCATCACGCTCAGCCAGGGCTTGGCCGACCTCCTTAAGGTAGTCGCCAGGATAAAGTCCGGCCGGGATATCGCCGATATCCTCACCCAGCGCCTCCCGATAGCGCAGGAAGGTCGAGCGCCCCAGCACGTCGACCTGGGCGCCAGCGTCGTTGACATAATACTCGCGGGTGACTGAAAATCCGGCCTTTTCCAACAGGTTGGCCAGAGCATCGCCGACCACGGCACCCCTGGCGTGGGCCGCGTGGAGCGGTCCGGTCGGATTGGCCGAAACATATTCCAGATTTACCGCTTGGCCAGTGCCAAGATCGCTGTCGCCATAGCTGGTGCCGGCAATCAAAATAGTGGCGATTTGACTCTGCCAAACGCTTGGGACCAACCTCAGGTTGATAAAACCTGGCCCAGCCACAACGGGCGGCTCGGCGACCTCGGGCAAGGTGGCAAGGCGAGCCACGATTTTTGCCGCCAGCTCACGCGGATTGATCTTGACCTGTCCGGCCAGAACCATCGCTGCATTTGTCGACAGATCACCATGCTGAGCCTCACGCGGAGGTTCCACCGTCACCCGGGCCAAATCCAAGCCTGCCGGCAGCTCACCGAGCACGGACATCTCTTCGAACACGGCGGTTAGCTTTTGACGAAAGTATTTAAAAACATTCATGTGAAGATCGACCCGCCCTTGGCCCCGTCGCTGCGCCTGCGGCGGCATAATGGGGGGAATGGGCAAACAAGTCAAAAGCTGAAAATCCCCCCGAACCGGAGTTTCGTCCAGTCCCAGGACCGAACGGCACCCTGGCGCTCGTAGAAAACTGGTCAAGGGGTCTGTTTGCGGTGACAGAGTACATAACAGATAGGCATGCTCAGAAGGTAGCCCACGTCAATGACAATAAGTGTATCAACCGTCTTGATTATCAGCAACACTGCAACCACAATGGCAAGTATAATAAAGTATTTACGATAGGGCTTCATCGCTCGCCGTTCAACGAGTGCGAATGCGGGCAGTCCGCTAACCATCAAAACGCCAACGATTACCAACCAAGCTGGAGTTAAATCAATAACAGTAGGCGCCATTTCGCTAAAATTCAGATAAATTAGTAATGGCAGCAGTGCAAGGAAGGCCCCAGCGGGTGTTGGCACGCCTGAGAAGTATCCAGGAAACCCCGGTCCCTTGTTTTCCGACAAGCGAGCCTTGGTATAAACGATGAGGCGCCACAACGCGCATGACGAGTAAACAAGACACGCTAATATGGCGAAAACTCCGCCATTTTTAAGTTGCCAGCAATAGAGAATAACCGGCGGAATGATGCCGAAGTTTACAGCATCTGCCAAGCTGTCAAATTTCGCCCCGAGAATACTTTCACACTTCAAAAACTTCGCAGCGGCACCGTCCAGTTTATCGAATGCTGCCGCAGCGATAAGAAAAAAAAGCGCGGCCTTCCACTGCGAGGCCAGGGCACAATAAAGCGCGCCCTGCCCCGCCAAGAGTGCCATGAATGTAAGCGCGTTCGGAATGTGTTTTTTCGTGATCATAGGTGATTGCTAGAAGGCCAGAGTCTGGGGAACAAGCGTCAGTGGATCAAGCGTCAGGGGATCATCTGATTTCTCCAACACGAGGAGCCTCATTAGACAGCAGATCGGCGATAACCGTCTCTCCACCAAGGAGATACTGACCAGCGACCACCAGCGGGGCAACCCCCGCAGGTAAATAGATATCAACTCGGCTTCCAAATTTGATCATACCGAAGCGCTCACCCGCGACGACAGCTTGCCCCTCGGATACATACGACACAATCCGTCGGGCTATCAAGCCCGCAATTTGCACGACTCCAATCGCCCGACCATCCGGAAGACGCAAGCGCATAGCCATGGCTTCGTTGTCGGTGCTCGCCTTATCAAAGCAGGCATTTATGTGCTTTCCTGGGCGGTAAATCTTCTTCTCGACGGTGCCGGCAATTGGGATGCGGTTGATGTGGACATCAAACACGCTGAGAAAAACACTGATCTTGCAGGCTTCCAGTGGCTCCAACCCTAATTCCACAGGGGGAACGACAGTTGATATAGCCCGAATAACGCCATCGGCCGGACTGACGAGCAATCCCTCTCGGGTTGGCGTCACACGAGATGGGTCGCGAAAGAAAAACCCGCACCAAAGCGAGAACACAAAACCAACGCAGAGCATCTTAGGTACAATAAAAGCTGCCAAACTAGCAACCACCATTGTAATGGTAATATATCTCCATCCTACAGGATGAACAATTTTTGCATAATGCTTAATCAGGCATAAATCAAACGCTTTCATGGTTTTTCCATCTCCTCATAGATACCCCAGATCCTTAGGGCCTTCCCGATCATCCAAACAAAGCAACAGCTTCACCACTCCCCGGCCACGGCTATAATGCTGCCACGACCGCACCGGCGAAAGCTAGCACAGATCCGACCTGATGTCTCGCTGGCTCTCGTGACGATGCCGGACGGAGCAACCCAAACGGTATGACATTTCAAGATGGCATCAAGGAACTATTAAGAGTCAAAGGGAAATATTTCAATCATCTTGCATGTCCTTCCCCGACATAAACAGTATGCCTGAAAAACCACGTTGCTTTTTTAAGATATCCGAAAGTACTTCTCTAACATAATCATTGTCAATTACAAGAACACTTCTGATATTCTTACTCATTATAAAGCTGACTATTTTTATAAGGCAGCCAATCGCAGCCTCGTTGATTGCAATACCGTCTACGAATGACATGCTTCTGACATCAACCATAGCAAACGAATATGTATTATTATCCATGATGGCAATTGCTACACCTGCAATAAAAGAAGAAACCGTATCCATGATACCGCTAACGGTAATTTTAATCATCGTCCCCTCGTCATAATCATGAAGAGAAATGGACGCCGTCAGCGCGTCGCCTGCATAGGCCAGCCAGAACTCGCCAATTTTCTTCATGCTACAGCCCCCCGCCCTGCGGTCACCGCTAGCGCAACCTATAGGCATGGGCCAGCCCGGCATAATGGGCGGCGGATTCCGTAAAAAAGGCGAGTTCCTCAAGGGTAACATCACGCAGGAAGCGTGCCGGACTGCCAGCCCACAGCTGGCCCGCCTTGACCCGTTTGCCGGGTGTAACCAAAGCGCCAGCCGCCACCATGGCACCCGTTTCTACATAGGCACCATCCATCACGCAAGCCTTCATGCCGATAAAGCAGCCATCCTCCAGGGTGCAGGCATGAAGTACAGCCATGTGACCGACCGTTATATCATCGCCAATAAAGGTACCTTGACCCTTGCTGGCGACATGAATGATGGTACCGTCCTGGATATTGGTTCGCTTGCCGATTCGAATGACATTGACGTCGCCGCGAACAACGCAGCCGAACCAGATGCCGCATTCTTCCCCAATCTCGACGTCGCCGATCACCACAGCAGTCGGAGCAACGAAGGTAGTATTGTGGATGGTCGGCAATTTTCCCTTGTACGGCAGTATCATACCGGTCATGTCAGTCCCTCTATTAAGGAAAAAGCGCCACCTGCTCAAGCCCCAAGGTCTCGTCCAGTCCGAGCATGACATTCATGTTCTGAACCGCTTGACCCGACGCGCCCTTGACAAGGTTGTCGAGCACCGAAATCACGATGGCATGCCCCGGTCGATGATCGGGAAAAATGCCAATGTGAAGGTGATTGGAGCCCCGGACGTGACGGGTCGAGGGCGTCACTCCGGACGCAACCACCCTGATAAAAGGTTCGACTCGGTAAGTCTCGGCCAGCGCCGCCCGCAAGTCATCTGCACTATCACCATCACGCAACCGAACATAGGTAGTGATTAGTTCGCCCCGGCTCATCGGGATCAAGTGCGGAGTAAACGACAGCGAGACCTTCCCGCCGGCAGCTAGCGCCAGTTCTTGTTCCATCTCGGGCATGTGGCGGTGGCGGCCGACGCCATAG
>JBAXKX010000067.1:0-12038 GCA_037135115.1 Rhodospirillaceae bacterium | reverse complement strand
TCCGGCGGCAAAACGTCCGCCCCACAACTGGTTGGCACCAGCGACAGGTCGGGCGGAAGGCGATATCGGGGACTGGGAGGATTCGGTCATGCGCAAAAACGGATCGGTCAAGGTTGCCACTAGCAAAGGCAGGACAGACAGGGGCGCCAAAGCCAGGGTCAGGTGGGAGGATACGGACGGCGTCGACGAAGAAACTACTAAGCGCATTTTGCGGGCTATCGCAATATTCCTTTTGACCTTAGCACTGCTTGGAGGCTCCATCTACGGCCTGAAGATGTTGATGCTAGGTGGAAAGATGGGACTGGCGGCGGCGGAACCTACGTCAGGACCGGTGCTGCGTGGCTATATTCCGGCCCCAAGACCGGCTACGGTACCCCCCATATACTTTACCAACGAAGATGGCTTGGTCGGCAAGCTTACGGACTTTACCGGTAAAGTCGTGCTGTTGAACCTGTGGGCGACGTGGTGCGCACCCTGCGTTAAGGAATTACCCTCGCTTGATCGCCTCCAAGGCCGGCTTGGCGGCGAGGAATTCCAGGTACTGGCGCTGTCGCAGGATCGCGGAGGCCGCCTCACCGTCTCGCCGTTCCTAGACAGGCTGAAGCTGAACAATTTGCCAGTCTATCTTGACCCCGAAGGCAAGACATTGCACGATCTTGGCGTTGGCGGCCTGCCGACCACTTTCCTGATTGATCGCCAAGGCCGGGCGCTTGGCCGGCTCGAAGGTGAGGCGGACTGGGATTCACCGGAAGCGCTCCGCCTGATCCAGCTCGCTATCGGCAAGGACACAACGACCTCTAAACAGCGACCCGGAGGCATAATCAAAACCGGAGGGTGAGAGGCTGAAATCGTGCAGGAAGGGTCCCTGGTTATGATTTGGCCCCTGATCACGATTGAGCCTTACGGACAAAAAAAGGCCGCGCCAGTAAGGCGCGGCCCAAGTTTAGGGAGGAAACGCCCAAGAAGTGCGTTACTAGGTCGATCGCATCGGAGACGCGCTCAACGTCGCGAGGCACACTATGGTGCACTGCACCCAGAAGGTCAAGTAAAATTATTCGTAAAATTTAGCAGGCCTGACACTATAAAATTTCGGGTCAGACGCGGGAATTTGCGGATCTGACACAGGAATTTTCGGTTCAGACGCGGGCTCGCCTGCCATTCTCTCCTTTGTGGCGACGGCGGCGTATTCAATTGTGTCTCCATCCTCCTCCGCGTACCAAACTGTCATTGATGCAAGGCTGCTATGATAAATTCACCAAGACACGGCTTTCCCCAGTTGATCGCCGACATCGGCGGCACCGACGCCCGCTTCGGACTGATTGACGAGGCCGGGGCCGAGAGAAGTGTTGTTCTCCGTTGCGCCGATTACCGCTCTTTGGAGGAAGTGATCTGTGCTGCCATCGTGGGTTTCAGGGACAATTCCCGCCCCAGACGGGCAGCACTGGCGGTGGCGGCACCGGTCCTAGGCGACCTAGTTGCCCTGACCAATCTGCCCTGGACTTTTTCAATTGAGGCACTGCGCGATAAACTGGGGTTGGTCGAGTTGGAGGTGATCAACGACTTCGCTGCAGTTGCACTGGGCGTACCGCGACTTGCCGAGCACGAGCGGCGGCAACTTGGCGCTGGAACGGCCGAGCCGGACGCCCCAATCGTGGTGCTCGGCCCCGGCAGCGGCCTAGGCGTCGCCACGCTGGTCCGCGCCCCAAGCGGCTGGCTGGCCCTGGCCGGTGAGGGCGGCCATGTCACCATGGCTCCGGCCAATGATCGCGAGGATGCGATCTTGACCCGATTACGACGGAATTTCGGCCATGTTTCAGCTGAGGAAGTGCTGTCCGGTCCAGGACTGGTCAACCTTTACCGGGCCGTCAACGATTTGAACGGGAGTCGTGAAATGGAAATTACCACAGCCCAAATCACCGCAGCCGAAATCACCAAAGCGGCACTCGCGGGACGGTCTTCTGTTTGCGTCGAGGTACTGGAGCTGTTTGCCGCCATGCTCGGTACCGTCGCCGGCAATGCAGCGCTGACCTTGGGCGGACGCGGCGGCGTCTACATTGCCGGTGGCATCCTCCCCCGACTCGGCGATTTTCTCGATCGTTCCGCCTTCCGTCGCCGCTTTACCGACAAGGGTGGCCACGCCGCAGCCTATTTGGCGCGGATACCAACCTACCTAGTCACTCATCCCCTACCTGCATTCCTTGGCCTGCGCGCACAACTATCATTGGGAACCGCGCCCGCATGACAAATCCTACGCTAGTCAACTACCAGTTCCCCGAGCTGCCCATTCCCGAGCGGCTGCTGGCCCTGGTCGGCGAGGCGCCCGGCAGCGAGGAGGTGAAGGAGTTGCAGCCCTTCGTCGGCCGCAGCGGCCTTCTGCTTAACGACCACTTGAAGACGGCCGGCATTGAGCGCAGCCGCTGCTTGGTCGCCAATGTCTTTAGGGTCCAGCCTCCTGATAATAATGTGGGCTATTTTTTCGCCTCAAGGGCGAGATCAAGGCGGCTCGGAGTCGAATTGTTGGAACATATGGGACGTTTTGGCGGTTTGGGCTATTGTTTGGCCATCTTCTCGAGCGAAATAGCGGCGCTGCAACAGGCGCTAATCGCCTTGAATCCGCAGGTAATCATTGCACTTGGCCGCACCCCGCTGTGGGCGCTGACCGGTCTGGACGGAATACTGAAATGCCGGGGCGAGGTCCAAACCTGCCGTATGCTGCCGGGCGCCCAGGTGATACCGACCTACCACCCCAGCTACCTGTTGCGTGGCAACCGCCGACTCGAGCCAATGTTCCAGTCCGACCTCGCCCTGGCCGCATCCCTAATCAGACAAAGCCCCTGATCAGACAAAAATAACCCCGCCTTGACCGCCGCCCCGCATTGGCAGCAGGGATCATGGCGGGGCGGTTTGAGAGCCGGACCTTGTGGACGTCATGAAGCAAGTCTAGTTCAGCAACGCCCCCAGCCCTTTAATGCTGCTGTCCACCAGCGGATCCGGGGCACCGGAGGCGACTCGGTCCTCGAACAAGCGGCGGGTTGCGGCCATGGCGAGATCCACGGCGACACTGCGTACCTCGGCCAGCGCCTGCGCCTCGGCTTGAGCGATGCGTTCGATTGCCTGGGCCTCACGCCGTTTGACTGCAGCCTGTACATCAATCTCGGCCTGCTGCCTGATACGCGCGGCTTCTTCACGGGCGTAGACGAGGATATTGTTAGCGTCGGTCTCAATTTGACCTTGGCGCTTCTTGCAATCAGCCATGACCCGCTCGGCATCCTCGCGCAGACGTTGCGCCTCATCCAGCTCTTGCTTGATACGGATGCCGCGCTGATCGAGCGTGCCCATCAGTTGCGCCCAGACAAACTTATAGGCAACCACAGCGAAGATCACAAAGGAGATCGCGACCCAGAAAGTTGCATCCTTCAACATCAGTTGCGCTCCTTTTTTGCGATATTTATCGCCTCGGCAACGACGGCGTTGTCGATTTCTATTCCCGCCAATCGACTGACAACATCTCTGGCGAGTTCAGCAATCGTTTTATCCAAACCGGCGATGGCCGTCATTTTGATGGAAGAAATACGGGCCTCGACTTCCTTGGTGCGGCGGGCTAAGTCGGCCTCAAAGCGCTGCATCAAGAGCTTACTGGATGCCTGACCCTCACCACTGGTTATCGACACGATTTCGTAGGCACGGGCGCGAGCTTCCTCCAGCAGCTTTTCGTTACCGGCAAGGATGGCGTTCGACTCGACGCGCATTTCATCGGCCTTACCGATATCCCAGGCAATGCGGCCATCGCGGTTAGTTATAACTTCTTCGACCTGCGGCAGAGCCACGCCCGAAAGCAGGAAATACAGGGTCACAAAGCTCACAACCAGCCAAAACAACTGGGTCGGCATGGTTGCTGTATCGAGTTGCGGCAGTCCGGCCTTGTGACCGCCCGCATCGCTGGCCATTGCAATACCCACAGTAACCAGCAACAAAATTGCAGCCATCGCTACAGTACCGGCAATGCGAGCCCAGCCCCCCCGAGCCGGACCGGTGATCATAATCTTCATTTCATTCCCCCAAGCGCCCGTCACAGCGTACAGCGCATATTATCTATAACCCGTCCGCCAATCACTACCGGACACGCTCTAGTGAAGATGGATGGCGTCTTTAAGGTAAAGGCAAGTCAGGATGGTGAATACATAGGCCTGAAGAAACGCCACCATCAGCTCGAAGCCAACCAAGGCCACATTAACTGCTACCGGAAGCGCGCCGGCAACGTATCCCGCCGCACCCATGCCGCTGACCATCAAGATTACAAAGCCCGCGAAAACCTTCATCATCGCATGGCCGGCCATCATGTTGGCGAACAGACGGATTGAAAGACTGATCGGTCGCGACATATACGAAACAACTTCGATCGGGATAAGTATCGGGGCCAACCACATCGGGACACCGTGGGGCATGAAGGAGGTAAAAAACTTGACCCCGTGCCTGACTATTGCCACCAACGTCACTAAAAGGAACACAAAGATGGCCATGGCGAAGGTTACGATGATGTGACTAGTGAAAGTGAAAACCCAAGGAATCATGCCAATGACGTTGCCGAACAATATAAAGGTGAACAACGTGAAGACAAACGGGAAGAACGGCCTAGCCTCATGGCCGGCGTTATCTCGCAGCGTGCCGGAAACGAACTCGTACAGCACCTCGGCTAAAGACTGCAGGCGGCCGGGCACCACGCTTCGGCTGCGCATACCTAGCATCATGAGCGTGTAAACGATCACAACCACCGCGACCATCGACAAGGACGAGTTGCTGAACGACACGTCAGTATGGCCGATGGAGAAATTAAAGATCGATTTGATTTGAAACTGATGAAGCGGATCCACTGTCGTCCTCGCTAGTTATAGGGTGCCGTCCTAGCAGCCCGGTTTTTGGCCGTCGTCGCCGGCCGATTTCGTCCCCTGATAGCCCGTCGCATAACCAAGTCCATTGATCGCGCGGTAGACGTTGAGGATACCGGCCCCTGCGCCCAAAAAAAACATCAGGAGCAAGCCCCAAGGCTTGGTCCCCAACCATTGATCAATCAGTATGCCAGAGCCAACACCGACTACCAAGCCTGCCGCCAACTCGGTTCCGATCCGGAAGGCATACGATATCATACCGTTTGCCTTAAGGTCGGATGGGGAATCGGGCTTCCGATTCCAGCCAGTCGAGTCCTTCTTCTCCCGCGCCATCCTGACGCGCTCCTCGATATCCACCAGCCCCGAGGCCAAAACGGCGGGATCTTCACTGTTTAGCATAATTCCAAAGCCCCCCACCTGTTCTCAGCCACGGAAGCACGGAAGCGCGGTAGCATAAAAACGCAGCGGAATTTACCGTCGCCATCATGATCCTGTCAAGATAGACAATTACCTTACGGCTGGGTACCTTACGGCTGGGTACCTTACGGCTGGGTACCTTACGGCTGGGTACCTTATGGCCGGGACCATTGCCATGTAAGCGTTTACTTGCAGCGCTAAAATGGCTTCCATTGCTATAATTTGTGCTGTAGGAAAAGGCCACGCAAAACTTCGCGTGAACGTACCGTGGTGGTGTCTAGTGGTGGGGACCAGTGGTGGAGCTCAGTGAGCGAGTCCTATGATCGAATTATGGACAACAACATCTGTGGCGGCATTCGTGACGGCGGATGTCGGAGGGGATCGGGTTGACTCGCACCGAAAACGTCTCTGACAAGGACGCACCGTTTCAGCTGCGCGGTGGCTCTGTCAACTTAATGCTGATGAAGTTGGTCGACATGACGTCGGACAGCTTTTATGAACGGCTGAGCGATAAGGTTCGGCAGGCTCCCAACTTCTTTCGCAATGCTCCTTTGGTGCTCGACCTGGATGGACTGTCCGGCGACGAAAACCTTGATTTTTCAGATATCCGTAGCCGGCTGCGAGCGTGTGGGCTGATGGCAATCGGCGTCCAGGGCGGTGCCCCCCGTCATCAGGAGGCGGCGCTGCGTGTCGGCCTTCCAGCCCTTCCCCCCGGCCGTCCGGCTCGGCTCGACACCGCACCAACTGCGCAACCAATAGTTGCCGCCAAAGTTCAGCCACCGCCACCGCAGGAACCGCCGCCGCGCACAACTCTATTTGTCTCCGAACCAGTGCGATCGGGGCGGCAACTTTATGCGGCCGGCGGTGATCTCGTCATAACCAATCTCGTCAGTGCCGGTGCTGAGCTGCTTGCCGATGGCAATATTCACGTTTACGGCGCGTTACGTGGGCGGGCACTCGCAGGGATTTCAGGAGACACTAACGCTCGCATCCTATGCCTTAGCTTGGAAGCCGAGATGGTCTCAATCGCCGGTCTTTACCGAGTCAACGAAGATATAGCGCCATCCTTCTACCGAAAACCTGTGCAGATATATCTGAAAGAGGGGTATCTTTGCCTCGACACATTTTGACGGCGATTTAATTTATTTCTGTTAGTCAACCCCATTCGCAGGAGAGGCTCCTTGGGCCAAATCATCGTAATGACATCGGGCAAGGGCGGGGTGGGAAAGACGACCTCTAGTGCCGCCTTTGCCACGGGGTTTGCCTTGCGCGGCCACAAGACGGTGGTTATCGACTTCGATGTCGGCCTGCGCAATCTCGATCTGATCATGGGCTGCGAGCGCCGGGTGGTGTTCGATTTCATCAACGTCATCAACGGTGAAGCAAGGCTCAGCCAGGCGCTGATCAAGGATAAACGAATCGAGAACCTATATATCCTGCCAACCTCCCAGACCCGCGACAAGGACGCCCTGACAAAGGACGGTGTCGAAAAGGTAATGGAGGAGTTGCGCAAGGAATTTGAGTTTATTGTCTGCGACTCGCCCGCCGGGATCGAAAAGGGTGCCTTGATGGCCCTCTATTTTGCCGATCAGGCGATAATCGTTACCAATCCCGAGGTCTCATCGGTTCGCGACAGCGACCGGGTGCTGGGCATGTTGGCGGCACGCTCGCGCCGGGCCGAGCTGGGCCTGGAGCCGGTCACCGAGCACCTACTGCTAACCCGCTATGATCCCGAACGGGTAGTTCGCGGTGAAATGCTTAACGTCGAGGACGTGCTTGACATTCTCGCTATTCCCCTCCTTGGCATTATCCCCGAGAGTCAGGCGGTGCTGCGGGCATCCAATGTCGGCGTGCCGGTCATTCTCGACGATGTAAGCACTGCCGGGCAGGCCTATTCCGATGCCGTCGGCCGCTTCCTCGGTGAAAAAATTGAGCATCGCTTTATCAAGCCGCAAAAGCGGGGATTGTTTGCCTGGCTCAGGGGGAATTCCGCATGAGCATCTTTAATTTCTTTCGCCCGGCCGCGCCCAAGCCCCTATCCTCGGCGGTCCATGCCAAGGAGCGGCTACAGATCGTTATGGCCCATGAACGGGCCGGCCGCGACGGACCTGACTATTTACCCCTGCTTCAGCAAGAACTGCTGGCAGTGATCGCTAAATATGTCGACGTGGACCAGAACAAGGTCGAGGTAAAGCTCGATCGCGGCAGCGACTATTCCACCCTCGAAGTCAACATAGAACTTCCCTCGAGCAAACCGGAGCCGCTGCGCCCGCGCATCACTGGCCATGGAGCCTTATCCGGTCGCCGCAGCTGAACCAACCGATGCCGTCCTTCCGTAGTATTATTGAGAAGGTGCCAACAGCGGGCGGGGAACAATGGTGACCTTGAAGGTAAATGGCAAGCCGATCGAGGTGAATGCCGCTCTTGATACGCCGCTGCTATGGCTGCTTCGCGACTATCTTCAGCTTACCGCCACCAAGTTTGGCTGTGGCGCTGGCCATTGCGGCGTGTGTTCCGTAATGGTGAACGATACCCTTGTCCGCTCTTGTACGGTCACGCTGTCTTCACTGGACAACGCCGAGGTCGTGACGCTTGAGGGACTCGAGAGCGATCCGGTGGTGAGCCTGATCACCGCCGCATGGATCGCCGAACAGGTACCCCAGTGCGGCTATTGCGCGCCGGGAATGATCATGGCCACCACCGCCCTGTTGCGCCGGACCCCGCATCCAAATGACATTGAGATCGACAACGCCATCACCAATCTTTGCCGTTGCGGTAGCTATCCCCGCGTCCGTAAGGCGATTCATCGCGCCGCCGCTGCGGCACCTTGACCATGCAGAGCTGGGGGGCCGTGATGCCGCTGCCGATCAATCTCAGCCGTCGCGGCATTCTCAAAGGAACCGGCGCCCTGGTGCTGGGGGCCCATTTGCCGTGCCTTATTGGCACCTCACCGGCCGGGGCCAGCCCCACCGTTGAGGTAATAAACGCCTGGCTGCGAATTTCCGCCGAAACCGTCACCGTCATGGTGGCCTGTGCCGAAATGGGCCAAGGCGTCTTCACCGCCCTGCCGATGCTAGTCGCTGAGGAACTTAGGATTGACTGGCGGTCGGTCCGGGCCGAGGCGGCACCCTTCGATCCGGTATACGGAAACCCATTGCTCGGGGCGATGCGGACCGGCGGTAGCATCTCGGTACGAGGCTTTTTCCTGCCGCTACGCCGAGCCGGGGCTGCGGCCCGATTGATGCTGATGGCGGCTGCGGCACGAGTTTGGCGGGTGCCGATCAGCGAACTGAGCGCCGAGGATGGCACGGTCAGCCACGCCGCAACTGAGCGCCACGCCAGCTACGGCGCGCTTGCCCGACTTGCGATGCGACAACGGGTTCCACTCGACCCAAAGTTGCGCGAGCCCGGGGATTGGAGCCTGATCGGCAAACCACTCCCGCGCCTAGATATTCCGGTCAAGGTAACGGGTCAGGCCCAGTTCGGCATTGACGTCCGCCTGCCCGATATGCTGTACGCAGCTATCCGACACTGCCCGGTTTTCGGCGGCACACTAGGCACGGTTGACGAATCGGCGGTCAGGACCCGGATAACCCCGGCCTACCAGCCCGGGATAATCGCAGTTGTGCCGTTTAAGTCCGCTGTCGCAGTGGTCGCTGAAACTTGGTGGCAAGCGCACTCTGCGGTTGCAAAACTGGCGCTAACCTGGAACGAGGGCAACGCCGCCGGATTAAACTCCGCCGCCATTGATGCAACCATGGTTGGGGCGCTCGACGTTAAGACCAGCGGACGAATCGCCATCGTCGTGAGTCGAGGCGAGGTTGATCAAGTTCTCAAGACGGCGACCACAGTGATAGAGGCGGTCTACCGTCAGCCATTTCTCGCCCATGCCACTCCGGAACCGATGACCTGCACCGCCAGTGTCACCGCCCAAGGCTGCGAACTGTGGCTGCCGACCCAGGACCCAAGCCATTACGTCAAAATATTGCCTAGCCTGTTGGGAATCCGCCCGGAACGGATTACCGTAAACACAACTTTCCTAGGCGGTGGCTTTGGCCGAAGGTTGGAATCAGATTTTGGACTCGAGGCAGTTCTGCTGTCCCGAGCGGTTGGCCGCCCAGTGCAACTGATCTGGAGCCGCGAGGAGGACATTCGTCACGACTTCTACCGCCCGATCAGCATCAACAGGGCCACAGTCGGACTCGACGGGCGGGGCAGGATAGTAGGCTGGCGCCACCGCATCGTCGCCCCCTCGATTCTTGGCCGGGTGCGGCCGGCTTTGGTCAGGGATGGCCTGGACCCCAGTGCCATCGACGGCATAAACGACCAGCCCTACGATTTTCCCGCCCTGCATTTCGACTATGTTCGCCAAGACGTCGGCGTCCCGGTCGGCTTCTGGCGCTCAATTGCCCATGGCAGCAACGCCTTCGCCGTCGAAAGCATGATCGACGAGGCCGCCGGAGCTACCGGGCGTGATCCGTACCACTTTCGCCGCGAGCTGCTGGCCCGAGCACCGCGCGCGCTGCGCGTGCTTGAAATGGCGGCCGAGAAAGCGGGTTGGGATAAGCCGCCAGCCGAAATCCCCGGTGCCCGCTGCGGGCGTGGCATCGCTCTCCATGAGGGATTCGACAGCATCGTCGCCGAAGTCGTCGAAATTGCCGTCTTCGCCGATGGCCGCCTCAAGGTCGGGCGGGTGGTGGGAGTGATCGATTGCGGGCTGGTGATCAATCCCGACATCGTTCGCGCCCAAATGGAAGGAGCCATAATTTTCGCCTTGAGTGCCGCCATTTATGGTAAGATAACCATCGAAAAAGGGCGCGTGGTCGAGAGTAACTACCATGACGTGAAAATGCTGACGCTTGCCGATACGCCTTCAATTGAAATCCACCTTATTGACAGTAACGGCGCGCCGGGTGGAGTCGGCGAGGCCGGGGTGCCGCCGCTAGCCCCGGCGCTGACCAACGCCATTTTCGCCGCTACCGGCCGCCGTTTGCGCACACTGCCGGTGGCCGACCACGATTTGCGAGTAATACCATAAGCCGCAACACGCCATGAACTATACAATAAGCCGCAACACGACATGAGTTACACGGTTAAAGAACTATATCGCACACTACAGGGTGAAGGCGCGCGAACCGGCCGTGTCGCCGTGTTCTGCCGCTTCTCCGGGTGCAATCTGTGGTCCGGGCGCGAGGAAGATCGCGCAACCTCAGCTTGTAACTTTTGCGACACCGACTTTGTCGGCACAGATGGCGTAGGCGGTGACCGTTTTACCGACCAAGCGGCCCTCATCTCGGCGATTGAAGCGGCCTGGGGCTTATCGCGTCAGCATCGTTATGTCGTGTTCACCGGCGGCGAGCCGCTGCTTCAGCTGGATTCGGCCTTGATTGAGGCTTGCCACCGGCAGGGTTTCGAGATTGCAGTCGAAACCAACGGGACGATAGCCCCCCCCCCCGGAATCGATTGGTTGACCGTAAGTCCCAAGGCAGGCAGTCCCAAGGCCGCAACCCGATGGGTACTGCGCAGCGGCGATGAACTCAAGCTGGTTCTGCCACAGCCGGGCTTGGACGCCTGCACCCTCGAAGACCTTGCATTTGCACATTTTTTCGTCCAACCGATGGCTGGCCGCACCAAAGCCGCCACCGCCGCCAACCTCGCTTCGGCGGTTGCCTGGTGTCTCGCTCATCCGCGCTGGCGGCTCAGTCTCCAGACCCACAAGCTGATAGGGCTGCCATGAAATTTTCCGTAACACGCAGCATCTGCATTGATGCCGGCCACCGCATCATGACCCATGGTTCAAAGTGCCGTCACCTCCATGGCCATCGCTACACAATTGAAGCCACTGCCGAGGCCGCCCGCCTCTGCCCGAGCGGCGAACAAACCGACATGGTGCTCGACTTTTCATTCCTCAAAGAGGAGATGTTGGCCGAGATCGATGAACCATGCGATCATGGATTCATTGCGTCTTGTGACGATACCGAGCTACTGCAACTTTTTGCGCCTGAAGGGGTTAATGTCGCAATCTGGTTGACCATGATTCGCCATGAAGTCCGCATCTGCGGCCATGTAATTACGGCCGACTGTCGACTTGGCACCCGCCTTTACATTATTACCGGCCAGCCCACCGCCGAGTCTTTGGCCAAGCACTGGTTTGGACGACTCGCCCCACGAATCGCCAGCCGAAGCGGCGGCCTAGCCGTGATGAAGTCGATGGTGGTGTGGGAAACTCCGAATTGCCGCGCTGAATATCAAGCGTGATTTAATGGTTTGTTAATGATAAGAAGCTTTGCCCAAAGGGATACTGCCTGATGATCGATCTTCATGAAATTGGCGACCTGATTCGCAAGACAGCTATAGCGGTAGTTCTGCCCCGTTTCAGGAATTTGCAAGCCAATCAAATCCGCGAAAAGCATCCAGGCGATTACGTCACTATCGCCGACACCGAGGCCGAGGAAATGCTGGGCCGCTTGCTTATGGCGACGGTGCCGGGAACGGTGGTCTGCGGCGAAGAGGCCGTTGCCCGTGACCGCACCACCCTTGACTTACTTGGACAGTCGGCACCGGTATGGGTCATCGACCCGGTAGATGGAACCGGCAATTTCGCCAACGGTCGCATCGGCTTTGCAATGATCGTCGCCCTGATTGAGAACGGAGTAACCACTGCCGGTTGGATTCACGACCCACTCAATGACATAACCATCCATGCCCAACGCGGCGGTGGCGCCTGGTGCGGTC
>JBAXKX010000066.1:0-12199 GCA_037135115.1 Rhodospirillaceae bacterium | reverse complement strand
CCACACCTTGATCGCGCGCTCAATGCCTCGCCAGTAGCAAAGGCGCAGCCGGCCGGGGTGGTCAAAGTCAATGCCGACCGCATCGATAGCTTGATGAATCAAGTTGGTGAACTGGTTATCGCCCAGTCCCGGCTTAAGCAACTCGCGCACTCAGGAGAAGGGTTGTCGCTGCTGGCCTTGCGCGCGATTGCTGAAGAAATGGAACGCTTGGTCACGGAACTTCGCGATACCACCATGGGTATCCGCATGGTGCAAATCGGCTCGCTGTTTACCCGCTTTCGGCGCATGGTTCGCGATATTTCGCGCGAACTTGGGAAAGATGTACAGCTTGTTACGCAGGGCGAGGAAACAGAACTTGACAAGACAGTTGTCGAAAGCCTGAACGATCCGCTGATCCATCTAATCCGAAATGCTGTCGATCATGGTGTCGAATGTGCTGCGGAACGGCTGGCTGCGGGGAAATCGGCAGAAGGGACCGTGCTTTTAACCGCCGCTCATGTCGGTGGCCAAGTATTGATCACAGTTTCCGATGATGGCAGAGGTTTAGATCGGTTATTGATCAAGACCAAGGCCATGGAACGGGGGCTGATAACCGCAGGTGCCGACCCTGCTGATGCTGAGCTGTTTGATTTGATTTTCCACCCAGGGTTTTCAACTGCGAGTTCAGTGACTAGCGTCTCTGGGCGCGGAGTCGGTTTGGATGTAGTTAAAAAGACCATCGACGGTCTGCGCGGGACTATCGACGTGTCGAGTTGGCCGGGGGCGGGCAGCCGCATGACCTTGCGTCTCCCGTTAACCCTGGCGATTATCGACGGACTTATGGTACGGATCGGCGACGGCCGATATATCATTCCGCTGACCGCTGTCGATGAAATAGTCGAGCTTGAGGAAGCTGATAATGGCCAGTCGGAGGGTAACCATTTTTTGTTCATCCGCGATAAACTTGTACCATTTCTGCGCCTGCGTGACCTGTTTTCGCTGTCTGGTGAGCTTCCACCATATGAAAAGGTAGTAATCGTTTCAGCCGGGGAGCGTAGGGTAGGACTAGTAGTGGATCAGATGATGGGCGACCACCAGACGGTGATCAAGTCGTTGAGCCGTATGCACGCTGATATCAAATGCTTCTCCGGTGCGACCATTCTGGGCGATGGCCGCGTCGCCCTAATTCTAGACGTCATTAATTTAATAGATTTCGGGCAGAGCCGTGAAGAACGGCTGCGCATCCCCTAGCAAACCAGACGAGTAATATGTCAGAACACCAAAAATCAGAACTACTGCAATGTCTAACCATCGGTCTGGCCGGGGAGGTATTTGCTATTCCGGTAATGGTCGTGCGCGATATTCTTGATCCGTTGCCGGTTACTGCTGTGCCTACCGCCCGGCAGTTTGTTAACGGTCTAGTAAACGTACGCGGCCGGGTAGTGCCGTTGGTCGATTTATGTCTAAAGATTGGCTTGCCATCTGCTGAAAACACTAAAGATACCCGCTTTGTGGTTATCGAGACCGATATCGACGGAGAAAGCACTATCGTCGCCCTGCGTGCCGATAAGGTTTATGAAGTTGGCGAAGTCGAGTTCGTAGACGGTGTAGAAGCACCGCGCATCGGTATGCGTTTGAACCCGGAGCTGCTGCGAGGTATTGGCCGATGCAACAATCGATTCATCATGGTTCTCGATGTCGTTCGCGTTTTGACCACAGCTGAACCTAGAAATTTCTTAATTTCAACATGACAGTAGCTTGTAATATTCTAAGAGGAAAGCAGATGTACGTTTCAATCAAGGCCAAGCTGGCGACTTCATTCGGCATTATTATTATTTTGGCGGCGGCAATCGCCGGGGAGGGCATTGATCGGCTTGGTCAGCTAAATGACGCGACCAATGAGCTGGTTCACGTCAAAGCCGTAGCGCGTGGCCATGTCAACCAGATGATAATTCGCGCCCACATTCATGCCCAACTTGAACGGGACACGATCATTGCCGATACAGAAGAGGCCAAGACCAAGTTTATCGCCAAAATAAAATCGGTCGATGCGGAAATAGAAGACCATATCCAGCGGATACAGCCGCTGCTTAACGACAGGACCCGGCCGAAACTGGTGTTATTCATGGCTTCATGGCGTAAATACGCCGAGATTTCTGAAAGGGTGTTGGTACTGACCTTGCAGAATACCAATGTCAAGGCGCGTGAATTGTCGATCGGCGACGGCCGCAAGGCAGCCGATGCCGTTGTCGAGTCGCTAACAACAATCATGAATCGGGCTGTTAACAAGAAGGCGAACAATACCGCCATCACGGGCAATATTGCTGGCCGACTATTGGCCGATGTGCTGATGATCCATCGGGCAGAAAAGAATATCATTCTTCTTTCCTCAGATGAGGCTATAGCGCGTCAACAGCATGATGTTAAAGCTTGGCGTGAAGATATTGTACAACTGACTAATGAGTTGCGTACAGCTCTTGCGGGCGAAAACACCAGTCTGCTTGAGGGTTTCGAGTCCAGCTATCGCAACTTTGACGCTATCGCAGAACGGGTTCGCACGATTGGTGCTCTCAACAATGACGTGAAGGCCCTTAATTTGCTTAATGGCGAGGGCAACCAAGCCATGACCGCTGCGTTCGCCCAGCTCCAAGAACTTATCGACCAGACAGTACGAGATGCTGTGGCTACTGAGACAAAAAATGAAAATAGCTATCACACAGCGACTTTCCTGATGCTGCTTTTGCTTGGCGTATCAGTCTTTGTCGCGCTTCTTGTGGGTGGGTTTATCGCTTACAGTATCAGTAACAATCTGGGGCGGGCTTTGACTATGGCCAATGCGGTGTCCATGGGTAATTTGTCTGCCACCATTGCCTCCTCTAGCAACGATGAAGCCGGTGACCTGATCGTCGCGCTTAACACCATGTCGGGCAACCTACGAACCACCGCATGTTTGGCTGATGAAATTGCTAAGGGCAACCTAACCGTGCAACCGCGCCGCCAATCTGATAAAGACGTTTTGGGCATAGCGCTGGAAACTATGGTCGAGCGGCTGCGCGCCGTTGTCACTGATGCCAGCGAGGCTTCTGCAGCGGTATCTTCAGGAAGTGAGCAGCTCTCGGCCAGTTCCGAGCAATTGAGCAAGGGTGCCGCTGAACAGGCAGCCGCAGCAGAGCAAGCCTCGGCGTCGATGGAAGAAATGGCTTCCAACATCAAGCAAAACGCTGAAAACGCTAGACAAACTGAGCGTATTGCCGCCGATTCGGCCCGAGATGCGCAGCAAAGTGGCGAAGCCGTACTCAAATCGGTGCAGGCGATGGAAACTATAGCCGAAAAAATTACTATTATTCAAGAAATCGCCCGCCAGACCGACCTTCTTGCACTCAACGCTGCGGTCGAGGCCGCCCGCGCTGGTGAGCATGGCAAGGGCTTCGCCGTAGTTGCGAGCGAGGTTCGCAAACTTGCTGAACGCAGCCAGACAGCTGCCGCCGAGATATGCGCACTGTCGATAAGCTCGCTGAAGATTTCTAAGAACGCGGGGGAAATGCTAAAAAAATTAGTTCCCGATATTAAAAAGACCGCTGGGCTAGTTGAGGAAATTACTGCCGCCTGCCGAGAACAAGATGTCGGTGCCAACCAGATTAACAAGGCTCTTCAGCAGTTAGATAATGTTATTCAGCAGAATGCTGCTGCGTCCGAAGAGATGTCATCAACATCTGAGGAACTATCTTGTCAAGCCGAACAACTTAGGCTGACAATATCATATTTTCAACTTGACGATACTAAGGCTGCGGTTGTAAGCAAGGGTGCTGCACAACAAAGCCGCCCTGGCAGCTTTATTAACCCTTCGCCTTCAAGACATCGCGAGTCGGACAAACTTCGCCAACTAACGCAGACGACGCTAGGCCGACTGGCTCAGCCGCCCCACTCGCGCCAACAGGCTCAGTCGGGACAAGGTAAAAGCAAATCTAAAGGGTACTCGCTTGAACTTGATGTTGCCAATGGTGCGGATGGTGCAGATGGACATTTTCAGAAGTATTAAGTTGGCAGGGAACGATAAGTCATGAAGGACTCTGCGATGAAACCGACCGCTGCGGAGAGTGCGTCACGCAGTTACGTGACCCTTGGTGTCGGCGATGACGTTTTCGCGGTGGATGTAACCTATGTACGCGAGATACTTGACTATAGGCCGATTACAAGTCTGCCCCACGCACCATCGTTTCTGGTTGGAATGATCGACGTGCGCAACCGTACTGTGCCGGTGGTTGATCTGCGCTGCAAGCTGGGGTTTCCTATTGCATCCGTAACCGATACAAGCCGAATTCTTGTATTGGAAATTCCAATCAACAACCGGCCGTTGTCGCTTGGCCTTTTGTGCGATCGAGTGTTCGAGGTTGCAGAATTCGATACTCTTGGACTGGAAGCAGCCCCAGAGGTCGGGGTAGGCTGGAAATCAGAGTATATCAAAGCTATTGGCCGTTGGCGGGGCTTGTTCGTAATAATTTTTGATATGGAGCGATTATTCAGTACCCATGAAGTCGCTAATTTGGACGGGGTAAAATGACCACGTCCATTGCTGCCAACTTTCTAGCCTTGGCGTATGTTAGGAAGCGGGATTATCGCCGCCTAGCCACGCCTAGACATGAGCAGCCATCACAGAATGGCATCCACCAAATCATCATCGGTTTTGGCGCTCGGTTCTGTCATGTCCGTTCCCATCCCGTTGGCCAGGAATGCGGCCAGGATGGCGTGTTCCGCAGCCATGGTGTAGTGCGGTCGAAGCATGTCGATCAATCGCGCACGCTGTGTCGAACCGTCGTCCACAATCATTGGGTTTGTGTCGGCGCTCGCATCAAGTGCAGCGCAGATACATTCCAACCGTTTAATGATGTCATGGCCATCAGCGCTCAGTTTGGTGAGCATTTCCAGCATGGCCAAACCGTTGCTGAAGTCGGCGGTTGCTGCCCGCAGTTGCAGCGCCTGGAGCCGATAGCTTGGGCCGACCAGTTCAGGATCAGCCGGTATAGGCAGGCGAGCCAGGACGGCAAAAGCCTCGGCCGCATGGTGGACGCGCTGGGCGGCGATATCACCGGCCTGAAGATGGACAAGCGCGGTGGCCGGCGGCGGTTCCTTGTTTGCGGCCAGTCGTTTGCCGAAAGTCAAGCAAAGAGCATCGATCGCGGCGGCAAGCTGCGACAGTTGATCGGCGAAGAGGTCGAACTGTATTGCGGACATAATTTTCATATTCCTGTGGATGCGCGGCTTGCTATAGTCTATCGTCCATTTGTAATGGCCTACGCAAGGGTTACTGCATGAGTCCCGAGCGGTTTCGTATTGTCGTTATCGACGACAGCCGCAGCGTTTTGTCGCTGCTGACTAGGCTAGTCGAAACGGTGGATGGTTGCGAGCCGGTTCCGTTCATCGATGCCCGTGTGGCCCTGGAGTGGAGCCTCGCCAACGAAGTAGATCTAGTCATCGTTGATTATATCATGCCCAAGATGGATGGGCTTGGCTTTATTGAGGCGTTTCGCCAAGTACTAGACAACAGCGATATTCCAATTGTGATGGTCACTGGCTCTGATGCTCAAACAGTGCGCTACAAGGCGTTACAGCTTGGTGTTACAGATTTTGTCAACAAACCGATAGACAACGTTGAATTTGTTACTAGATTGCGCAACTTGTTGGTTATGCGTCAGCATTTTAAGGAAATTCGCCAGCGCAGCGAAATCTTGAGTAAAGCCAAGATAGCCGTTGATCAAGCGTTTGGGCAATTGAGTATCGCCCATGCCGAATTGGAAGAAACCAAGGATGAACTAGCTGAAGCGTTCTCGGTAATCGAGGGCAGCATTGAATACGCTAGTCGTATTCAGCGCTCGATTCTGCCCAATCCTGACTTCGTTGCTACAGTTTTTTATGACCATTTTATTTTGTGGGAGCCGCGCGATGTGGTAGGCGGTGACATCTACTGGTGCTGTCCTTGGGGTGATGGAGTTTTATTTACCCTCGGTGACTGCACGGGGCACGGTGTTCCCGGTGCTTTTATGACCCTGATCACTACCGGAGCTTTCGAACGCGCACGTAGCGAACTCACCCCCGGCACCAATGGCGCACTCGGCAAATTGATTGGGCGGATGCACCAATTGGTCCAGATCACGCTGAAGCAAGACACCGACCAGGGCGAGTCAGACGATGGCATGGAACTTGGTCTGTGTTACATTACCGAAGGTGGCCGGCGGATGAGCTTTGCTGGCGCGCGCTTCTCTTTATTTGCTTTAATGCTGGGGAGTCCGACGATCGAAATAAAAGGTGATAAGCGAGGCATAGGTTATCGCAAATTGCCTTTCACCCAGCAATATAATGAAGTCGAAGTAGACGTGATGCCAGGCATGCGCTTTTACATGACATCCGATGGACTGACCGATCAAATTGGCAGCAAGGCTCGTCGTGGCTTCAGCAAGGCCCGCTTTCTCGAATTAATCGGCTTCATCGGGGCGCTGCCCATGATCGAACAAAAGGTGGCGATATGGCAAGCTCTGCTTGACCATCAGGGCACGGAATCCCGGCGCGATGACCTATCAGTAGTTGGGTTTCAGCTTCAGCCAGAAATTGACTTATGATGTAGACCCCGCCGGATGCAATTACTTTCCATGAATTGACATCTTAGCGGAAGTTTCGGGCGCGAGTTGATCCATGGCTAGCTCTATTTCACGGTGATATTCTGCGAAATAAGCATGGCTAAATCGGATGGCGGCTTGTAGAAATCGCACGGGCGGCGGTTAGGCCCATTATAACGCAGTGTGGCAAATTGGCAACATTGGTATGGTTCCTTAACAAACAAACGAAAACTTGGCTTAATTCCTTTTGACGGGCCCTTTTGGTTGGTATAGGAGTTTAAAAACATTAATTGGACAATCAAGACTTCCACCAATTGAGTTCATTTGTGAGGCGACGGCGATGCTTGGGGTAAATGTAAGACGGGGTCATCTCGCGCTCGGCTGTGGGGGGATCGGGGTTGCGACACCAGTGGCGCTAGCGGCAGGATTGCTGCTGCTGCTACCTGCGTGTTCACGCAACAGTGGTTTTGGTGCCCAGGATCGCGATGGCTCGTTGTCTCGCGATGATTTTCGCCAGGCGCTGGCGCCGCGTAACGACAAGGACATGCCGCCGCTGCCCCGCGTGGCTCAGCCAATCAAGCCATCGCAACCTTCGACGGAGTCGTTGCCGACCAAACTGGTCTCGGTATCGGCCGATTCGTCGATCCCGGTTCGTGACGTGCTCTATTCACTGGCGCAGCAGGCGGGAGTCTGAGTCGATCTCGACCCCAGCATCAACGGCCATGTCATTATTGTCGCCAACAACCGCCCCTTCGCCGAGGTGGTTCAGCGTATCGCCGAGATGGCTGGCTTGCGCTATCGCTATAAGGACAATGCGCTGCGGGTTGAATCCGACCTGCCGTATTACGAGTCCTATCGACTCGATTACTTGGCGCTGGTCAGGAATACCACCAGCACCATCGGTGCTTCGACCGATATCAACAGCGCCAAGGTCTCTAGTGGCGGCAGCGGAGGTGGTAGTAGTAGCGGTGGCGGTGGCGGTGGCGGTGGCGGTGGCGGCAGCAACACGTCTTCGACCAATGTCAACAACACCTCCCAGGCAGATTTCTGGGGCGACTTAGACAAGGCGCTCGGACAGATGCTCACCAACACCAAATCGCCGGAGCAGCTGGGCCAGGAGCGTGCGCGACGGTTGGCATCCCAAGGCCCCACTCCCACGACAACCCTCGCCTCTAATTCAAATCTTCCCATGACGGCGATTGCGGCTGGGGCGGCAGCCGCGCTCGGTATGCCGCCGATCGCCCTGCCGCCTCCCTCATCATCCGTTGCTGCGGCACCTTCGGCTCCCGGTGCAGCGGATGCCCAGTCAGCGACTCAAGGCGCCGCTGGCGAGCAGAAGATGGTCAGCATAAATCGTCAGGCCGGGGTGATCTCAGTCTATGGCACCCAGGCCCAGCAAAGCAAGGTCGCTGCCTATATCAAGCGCATCAAGGAGACCGCCAGCAATCAGGTTTTGATCGAGGCCAAGGTGCTGCAGGTCGATCTCAATGACAAATATAATGCGGGTATTAATTGGCAGGCGGCTTTTCAGGCGGCAGCGGGCAAACTTGCCCTGGCCATCCCCTTTGGGAAGACGGTGGTAACGCCATTCGGGTCGAACGGACCATTTACCCTCCCCGGAGGAAGAAATCCGCCGACAGCGGATCGCGCGACGGTGGCGGTGTCCAATTATGATTTTGGCGCGGTCGTCAATATGGTTCAGGAATTCGGCACGGTCAGGACACTCTCCAGTCCGCGCCTTACCGCGATCAACAATCAGCCGGCCCTCCTCAAGGTCGTGACTAACAAGGTGTTCTTCACCTTCGCCACGACTGATGCAGTCGTCCTTAACGGCCAGGTTGTGACACCCAGTCGCACCACCGCCAGTAACGAAACGGTGGCGCTTGGTATGGTCATGGCGGTTCAGCCCTCGATCAACCGTGAAACCGGCGAAATCAGCATGTTGGTTCGTCCTACCCTGAGCAAGTTGATTCGCAATATTCCGCACCCCATATTTCCAGATTCAACAATCCCCGAAATTGCCGTCCAGGAAATGGAGACGATTGTTAACATGAAGTCCGGTCAGACCATGGTTATGGGCGGACTGATGTCTGATACTACGGAAAGCACCGATACTGGCACGCCGGGCCTAGCTGAAATTCCGCTGCTTGGTAATTTGTTTAAGGGACGCAATGACTCCTCCAGCAAAAGCGAAATGGTGGTATTCCTTAAGGCGACCATCGTGACCGATGCCAGCGAGACGGTGGCGCCGGTCGATCAGGATTTGTATGAGGAAATGGGCGGCGATCGTCGGCCTTTGACTTTTGCCCCAGCGGTGCCAAGCAGTGTGTTGCCGCCGCGCCAGGGTGTCGATGGTTCCGACAGTCCACAGCAAGGCGTCGGGTTGGCTCGCTGAGTTCTGAAGTCTTGTGGCTTAGGGTGATACATGCTGTTTCTTTTAATCCGGCCGGTTTTGTTGGCGGCGTTACGTGATCGCTTGCTGCTGGCGCTGCCTTTGTTCATGGCGGCGGCGGCGGCAATGGCCTCCTTCATTAGCTATGCCTCCCTCACCGAGCAGCAAGAAATGCGCGCCGCCGTCGCGGGCGGCAGCGTTCGCCTGATCGTCGTCGCCGGCTTAGTGTTGTTCGTGGTGTTCCACGTTCGACGCTCATTTGACAGCCGTGAGGTCGAGATGCTGCTGTCGCGGCCGATCTCCCGTTCGACCTATGTTCTGGCCTGCATGGCGGCTTTTGGCGCACTGGCCTTGCTGATGGCTTTGGTGGCCGTTGCGGTGGTCGCGATGGTGGCGGCACCCTCGCCGCTCGGCTTGGCTTTGTGGGGCGTCAGTCTGGTGATGGAGTTGTGGGTGATGGCCGCAGCCGCCCTCTTTTTCTCCCTGTCGCTGCCGACGGCGACGGTTTCGGCCTTGGTTTGCGGCGGCTTTTACGTTTTGGCGCGGATGATCGGTGTCGTCCTGGGTGCGGCCCATATGGGCGATCCGATGCGGATTCTCCACCTCGCGGATCGTATCATGGATTATGTGGCGGTGGTGGTTCCCCGCCTTGATCTGTTCGGCCAATCGAGCTGGCTGGTCTATGGCTATCATGGCGGCGCGGGCGAGGCTCCCTTATGGTTGCTGGTCGTCCATGGCGTCGGCTATGTGACGCTGCTGGTCGCTGCGGCGGTGGTGGATTTGCGGCGGAGGGAGTTTTGAGCGCCCAATTAAGAGAATGGCGGT
The DNA here is from genome assembly GCA_037135115.1 of Rhodospirillaceae bacterium. Taxonomy (GTDB): domain Bacteria; phylum Pseudomonadota; class Alphaproteobacteria; order Azospirillales; family Azospirillaceae; genus BOG-933. Next base: position 2,392 of record JBAXKX010000066.1, on the reverse strand, counting down.
GGCCCTCACTTCTGGTTGCCGCATTTATCCTTCAGGTAGCCATCGCGTGGAATACCCGATTTACCCAGCCCGATTGGGCCGGTGTGCCCCCGGTGCCCTCGATGGCGTCCGCCCGCATCATGTCAGGCGGGGACGGTGAGACCTTCTTTCGTATGCAGGGCTTTGGGATGCAGAATCTCGGCGACGAGGGCGGGCGGATGCATCCCCTTTACACCTATGACATGGCAAGGGTGGCGCGCTGGCTGCGGCTGATCGACCAGTTCAGCCCCGCGTCGGATTACATGCCCTTTCTCGCCGGCTATCTTTACAGCTATGTTCAAAAGGTTGAGCTGCTAAGGCCGTTGATCGACTATCTGGCCGATGTCAGCGACCGGCGCCCAGCCACAGGTTGGCGGTGGGGAGTTGTCGGCAGTTATCTTGCCAAGCATCGCCTGAATGATGTCAATCTCGCCCTTGACCTCTCTTACCGGCTGGCCGCCCTGCCCAACCAAGATCCATTGGTGCCGGTTTGGCTGCGCCAGATGCCGGCCTATGCCCTGGCCGATGTGGGCAAAAAGGAAGCGGCGCGTGACGTGATGGCGGCAATAATCGAGTCTTCCAAGGACATGCAACCGATGGAAACGTGGGGAATGAAGGAATTCCTGCGCAGACTTGATGAAAAGACCGAAGACACGGGTCGCACCCCGGAGGAAAAATGAACACGGCGGCGGCAATACTTATGCTTGTTGGCGGGCAGGCAGCGGGGGCGGTGCTTCCGGTCAGTCAAGGAGCGTGGTGGAGCGTGCCGCCGGAACAGTGCGTGGCAACTGCGGCCCAGCACTATGGAGTTGATGCCATGGTTATGCAGGCTGTTCTCGATGTCGAAGGCGGCAAGGTCGGTGAGTGCAGCGGCAACAAGAACGGCACGTCGGATTGCGGCCCGGCGCAGGTCAACACCGTAAACCGCAAGGCGCTGTCCAAGATACTTGGTGAGGACCGGGCGGTTATTGATGAAATCGTGGCTTGGTCACCTTGTTACAATGTTTTTATTGGGGCTTGGCTGTTGAGACGCGAGATCGACGGTGCAAAGGGCAATGTTTGGGAAGGCGTTGGTCGCTATCATTCCCGAACTCCCAATTTGAAAGTGGCCTATGAAAAACGGGTCGCTCGCGCCTATTTTCGGCGCTACATGCCAGAAGTACTGCGACAGTTTCCGCAATAGGCGGATTTTATCCTTGATCATGAACCTGTGGAACGCGAATAGGAGACTACCATGCGCAAGACGGCACTCGCACTGATGGTTTTGGGCTTGTCCTGTACGGGGGGGGCCTCTTTGCGGGCCGATCAATTGGAAGATGGTCTGTCAGCCTATAGTAGTAGTGACTATCAACAGGCCGCGTTACTGGTTCGCCCTGTCGCTGAAGCAGGCAACAAGGAGGCACAGTACGTGCTAGGCGTCATGTATGATCGCGGTAATGGCGTCCCACAAGACATGGTGGCAGCCGCTAGCTGGTATGCCCGCTCGGCGAATCAAGGGCATGCATTGGCGCAATACAACCTAGGCGCCATGTATTGCGAAGGATTGGGCGTGGCGTTCGATCCGATCCAAGCCTATAAGTGGCTGAACTTGGCGTCGGCCAACTTGTCTGTCGGGGATCAGCGCGATTTGGCCGTCCGATACCGGGACCGTGCCCGCCGGAAGATTACTCGTGAGCAACTCGCGGAGGCCCAGCGTCAGTCCCAGGCTGTGCAAGCTATGGTGGCGCGCAACGCTCCGATCACGCTCGCCCCCCGCTAGGTTCGACGTTAATCACTTTGGTTCGGTCGGTGAATAGTGATGTGTAGGGATGAAGGGGAGGCATCAGCTGGTGCTTCCCCATTTTGGTTTGCGTTCGGCCCAGTGGTTTCAGTTCCTGCGGCGTGCTCGTTTGGACCTTCCCCTGACGACAGCCACCAGGGCTTTTTCTTGACTGGCGGTCTTTGAATTACAGGCGCCAGAGCCTCCCAATCAGGCTTTAGCTTGGGAAGAAGCCTACTCAAGACGTATCTAAGACGACGCGGGTCTTCTTGAACCGGTTGCGCAGAAAGTGCAACAGGTATGGCATCAGACGCAGCCGTCGTCAGGACCACCACTGGCGGTGGTAGCGCGACTTGGGCGACTTGGGCGATATGCGCGACTGGCGGCGGGACGGGCACTGGCGCGGGCTTAGGTTGAGCCTGAGCCTGAGCCACCACTGGCGGTGGTGGCGCGACTTGGGCGACTTGGGCGATATGCGCGACTGGCGGCGGCGGCGGGACGGGCACGGGCACTGGCGCGGGCTTAGGTTGAACTTGCGCCTGAGACACTACTGGCAGTGGTGGCGCGACTTGGGCGACATGCGCGACTGGCGGCGGCGGCGCCGGCGGGACGGGC
>JBAXKX010000065.1:0-12283 GCA_037135115.1 Rhodospirillaceae bacterium | reverse complement strand
CTTGCCATGACGCCATCATGGTCGGGATCGGGACGGCCCAAACCGATGATCCCGACTTGACCTGTCGTTTACCCGGGCTGGGGGCACGGTCGCCGGTGCGGGTGATTGCCGATAGCCGGTTGCAATTGCCGCTGACCTCGAAGTTGGTCCGTAGTGCCAGTAAAGCTCCGCTGTGGCTGTGCTGCCGTGCCGACGCCGAGAGCGCCCGCGTGCAAGTTTTTACCGAATGCGGCGCCGTCCTCTTGATGCTTCCGCATGGGCCGTCAGGCATGGTCGATGCGGCGGCGGCACTCAAGGCGCTGGCCCGGCGCGGCATTACCCGCCTTTTGGTCGAAGGCGGCGGAAGGCTGGCCGCATCGATGTTGCGAGCCCGTTTGGTCGATCGTTTAGAGTTGTTTCGTGCTCCCCGCCTGATTGGGGGAGACGGCATCGCTGCGGTGGCCCCGTTTGGGGTTGACACCTTGGCCCTGACCGCCGATTTCGATTGCGTCGGGGTGCGTCGGGCCGGCTGTGACCTATGGGAAAGCTTTGTTCGCCGGGATGTGTGAGCCGGGATGTGTGAGCCGGGATGTGTAAAGATTGAGGGCGCTATGTGCTGGCTTTTATACTCGGTAATCCATGTCGAACAGCCTTCGGTGTTCTAATAGGGCGTAGCGGTCGGTCATGCCGGCGATGTAGTCGGCGACGATGCGGGCGCGCCGTGTTTGGTCGCTGCTGGCGTTGCTGGCGCTGCTGGCGTTGCTGGCGCTGAGGTATTCTTGCCACTCGGTGGGCAGGCAACTCGGCTCGGTCATGAACAGGGTGAACAAGTCTCGCACCACTCGCCGCGCCTTGCTGGTCTCGCGGTTGACTCGATAATGCCGGTACATTCGTTCGAACAGAAAACCGCGCAGCGCGCGCTCCCATTCCACCATTGGTGGGCTGAAGGCGACCACGGCGCGGCGGGCGAGACGGATTTGAGCTGGTGAGCCTGGGCGCAGCGCCGCCAGCCGTTCGCTAGTTTCGCTTAGCAGATCGGTGACCATGGCATCGACAAGGCGACGGATGGTTTCGTTAATTAGCCGCTGGCGCTCCAGGCCGGGGTAGCGCCCATGCAGGGCGGCGACAATTGGCCCGACCAGCGGCAGCGTGGCGATATCGTCGAGGCTAAACAGGCCAGCGCGCAAGCCGTCGTCCAGGTCGTGGCTGTCATAGGCAATGTCGTCGGCCAACGAAGCCACCTGGGCTTCAGCCGAAGGCCAAGTATGGTAATCAAGGTCGAAGTGATGCTGGAACTCGAGGATGGTCGGTGGCAGCGTCTGGCCAAGCGGCGGTGGCACTAGCGGGCCATTGTGCTTGACCACCCCTTCCAGGGTTTCCCAGCTCAGATTGAGGCCATCGAACTCAGCATAGCGCCGTTCCTGCGAAGTCAGCACGCGCAACGACTGCTCGTTGTGGCTAAAGCCCCCAAACTGCAACATTGATTGATTAAGGGCATCCTCGCCAGCATGGCCGAAAGGGGCGTGGCCCAAATCGTGGGCCAGTGCTACCGCCTCGGCCAAATCATCGTTGAGTCCGAGCGCCCGGCAGACCGAGCGGGCAATCTGAGCCACCTCCAAGCTGTGGGTCAACCGAGTACGATAGTAATCCCCCTCGTGATAGACGAACACCTGGGTCTTATATTTGAGTTTGCGGAAGGCCCCGGAGTGCAGGACGCGGTCACGGTCGCGCTGGAACACCGTTCGGGTCGGGCTTTCCGCCTCCGGAAACTGCCTGCCGCGGCTATGGGCGGCACGGCAGGCATAGGGGGCCAGCTGGATGTCATGTCCCCCAGGCGTATGGCCACCACCCGGCTTCTGGTCCCTTGCTGTCTGGTCCCTTGCTGTCTGGTCATTCGCTGCCATGACTTGTCCCGTTTTACCAGCCAGCACCATTTTCAATAGAAAAAGCCTCAGTCAGGGCTGGCGGCCTCGCCGTCGCTTTCCGGGGTGCCCATCATCGCCTTGGCGACGAGTCCGGCATTGGCTCGGATCTTCTTTTCGATTGCATCGGCCATTTCCGGGTTGGCTCGCAGGAAGTTCTTGGCGTTTTCGCGTCCCTGGCCGACTCGGATGCCGTCATAAGACAGCCAAGCGCCTGATTTTTCGACAACGCCGGCTTGGACGCCAAGATCAAGTAACTCCCCGACCTTCGAGATGCCTTCACCGTACATGATGTCGAACTCGACGACGCGGAACGGCGGTGCCATTTTGTTCTTGACTACCTTGACCCTGGTCTGGTTGCCGACAATAGCATCGCGGTCCTTGATAGCACCGATGCGCCGGATATCGAGCCGGACCGAGGCGTAGAACTTGAGGGCGTTGCCACCGGTGGTTGTTTCGGGACTGCCGAACATCACGCCGATTTTCAGCCGAATTTGGTTAATGAAGATGACCGTGGTTTTTGAGCGCGAGATCGAGCCGGTCAGTTTGCGTAAGGCTTGACTCATCAGGCGGGCGTGTAGGCCGACATGGCTATCGCCCATTTCGCCATCTAGTTCGGCTCGCGGCACCAAGGCTGCGACGCTGTCCACGACCAATACGTCGATGGCACCGGAACGGACCAGGGTGTCAGCAATCTCCAGCGCCTGTTCACCGGCGTCTGGCTGAGAAATCAGAACCTCATCGACATTGACACCAAGCTTGCGGGCATAGCCAGGATCAAGGGCGTGCTCTGCGTCGATGAATGCACAAGTGCCGCCGTTCTTTTGGGCCTGGGCGATGGCGTGGAGCGCCAGCGTGGTCTTGCCCGAGCTTTCCGGCCCATAGATTTCGACGACTCGTCCACGCGGCAGACCGCCGATGCCAAGCGCGATGTCTAGTCCCAGCGAGCCGGTTGAAACCACCTCGATTTCGACCAAAGCTTCGCGGGCTCCAAGCCGCATGATCGAGCCCTTGCCAAAGGCCCGCTCGATCTGCGTCAAGGCGGCATCAAGCGCCTTTTGCTTGTCCATCGGGTCCTTTTCCACCACTCGCGTCGATGCGGCTGACATCCCGGTCCCCTATTATTAGAAAATTAGCCGGTCTTGCATGGCCGGCAGAAGCGCATCACTAGATAGTGTGTGAGATAGTGTAGGCAATTCGTTCCCAAACGCAAGCCCGAGAATCTCTAAATGTTCCGATTTGCACCTTGCCGGCCTAGCGCTGCGCCTTTAGGGTCTGGTATAGCTCCAGCGCGTCGGCGGGTTTTAAGTTGCGGTGGATGACGGCGTTGACGGCGGCAAGCATGGCGTGGGGCGCGTCGGACTGAAAGATATTGCGGCCCATGTCGACCCCGGAAGCTCCCTGTTGAACGGCATTATAGGCCATGGTCAGGGCATCAAGTTCTGGTAGTTTCTTGCCACCTGCCATAACAATCGGGACCGGACAACTGGACGTTATAGTATCGAAACCTTCATCGACGTAGTATGTCTTAACAAATTGAGCACCAAGCTCGGCGATGATGCGGCAGGCCAGGCGAAAATACTTGGCATCGCGGACCATGTCCTTGCCGACGGCGGTAACTCCCATGACCGGGATGCCGCAGCGCAGGCCGGCATCAACCAGCCGCGTCATATTGTGGATGGAGCGGGTTTCGAACTCGCCGCCAATGAAGACCTGGATGCCGACTCCGGCGGCGTTGAGACGGATCGCGTCTTCCATGTCCATGGCGATCTGTTCATCGGACAATTCCTTGAGAATGCTGGGGCCGCCACTGGCGCGCAGCACCATGGGCTTGGTCGACTCGGCGGGAATGACCGAACGCAGGATACCCCGGGTGCAGAACAGGGCGTCACATTGCGGCAGTAAAGGCACGATGTTGAGATCGATGCGCTCCAGCCCGGTGGTCGGTCCCTGAAAATAGCCATGGTCGATGGCCAGCATCACGGTTCGCCCGGTTTCCGGGTTAAAAATCCGCGCCAGTCGATTTTTCATGCCCCAGTCAAGCTGGTGGGCACCCTTAAGGAAAAATCCGGGTGTGGCTTGGGGCTGGTTGACGTGAAAGCGTTCGCCTTCTTTGTCGGCTTCCGGCATGGGTTAACTCCAGGTTTGGATTGCTATTGCGGGTGCGTCAGAATGCACATTCCGCTTGGTGGGAACAAGCTCGCACTGGTATTAGCTAACTAAAAAGCTTCATTGGTTCGTTCCCGAATTGGCATAATACTGGTAATGCCAAGAGAGATTATCCGCTCTCTCTCGGGAAATTTACCGAACGATATGAAGCCTTGGCGGTCAAGCGAATTTAACCAGCCATTGATGACCATGATCAGCCCTAGGCCGGAATTATCGACATCTACAACATTGTTAAGGTCGAGAATAACCGTTTTGGCGTGGAGGTTCTGGAGTTCCTTGAATGCTGCGTTGACGATCGCCCGGTTGCCGTGGGTAAAATGGCCGGCCATCTCTAGTATGGCGATCCCGCCGCGATCAATGACCGTGCATTTAAGTGTCGGGCTGGCTTCCACCTTCCCCAGCTCTGGTTTAGGGGCGCCCTGTTTGAGGATGGGACCATCGGCGCGGCGACTATCCCTGGTTCTGGTCATAATATCGGCAATCTTGCTCGCCAGCTTGGTGACGTCGAAGGGCTTGACGATCAAATCGTCGACCTTGACCTGTCCGCTTTTGATCAATGCCACCAGCTGCTTGTCGACGGCTCCGGTCACCATTATCACATGGGTTTTCGTCAAGCCGGGATGACCGCGAAGATTGACCAGCAACTCCGTGCCGGTCATTTGGGGCATGTTTTGGTCGAGGAGGATAAGATCGTGGCAGCGATGCTTGTAGCAACGGAGAGCCTCGGCACCGTTACCGACAAAATCGATCTCGGAGACGCCAGCGGAGTTTACTGCCCGTTCTAACAACAACCGCATCATCGGATTGTCGTCGACAATCAAAACGTGCATTTACCTCCCCCCCCCCAACCAGTACGATCAAAAATTGTAATTTTAGTTTGCATAGGCTGAGCCACCCTTCAAGGTCGCAGCTGCGGCTAGGGAATCGGCCAGCGCCGTGTCGAATTCGGAAAGAAGGTCGTTCATGCTTGATGGCCGCAAAGCCTGTTCAAGATCTCGGGTGGCCAAGTACAACGAGGTTGCATCAAGCGATCCAGCTGCACCCTTGATGCTGTGGGCCAGAATGGATGCCTCCTCCAGCTTGTGCTCGTCGATCAATTGCCGCATTTCTCTACTGGCCCCATTGAAACCATCGTGAAAGCCGATAATAAGCATTTTCAGCAACTCCGGGTCGTTGGCGACGCGCTCTAAAGCCTTGACCAGATCGAATGGGGGCAAATACTTGGGTAGGCTCGGCAAGCCTGGCGGGTTGCTTACTTCAAACAGCGAGTCGAGATCGCCGACGCTTGCCGTGCCTGTTTCGTCGGCGAGCAGCGTCGCATCCGCTTTGGTCGGAGCGTGGTCGTGCGGAACGATCCATCGCTCCAAGGTTTCGTAAAAAGCCTTTGTATCCAAGGGCTTGGCTATGTGATCATCCATGCCGGCCGCGAGACAACGCCGCTTCTCATGCTCCATGGCATGGGCGGTCATGGCAACGATTGGCAACGGCGGACCGACGTATTGTTTACGGATCAGCTCGGTGGCGGCGAGACCATCCATCACCGGCATTTGTACGTCCATCAGGATGAGATCATACTTTGTTTCACCCTCAAGCACAATATTAGCACCCTGGCGCCCGTTTTCCGCTACGTCAGCGACTACTCCGACCCGTTTGAGCAGTTCGACCGCGATTTGACGATTGATCGCGTTGTCTTCGACCACGAGGATGCGGGCGCCATGCAGCCTTTGGCAGGTTGCATTCGACGGCCGCGCGCTATTGACCTGCGGTGGTGCCGATGGCTTGCGGCCGCCGCCGAACAGCGAAGCCACGCAATCGTAAAGCTGGGAGGGGGCGAAGGGCTTGTTCAGGACGGCGGAGATGCCTGCGGCTCGCGCCCGTGAGGGTAAATCGTCGCCACTGTGGGCGGATGCCATGATCATGGTGGGACGGCGGCTCAGTTTGTTATTGTCCAGGATTGCCTGGGCCGCCTGAAAACCATCAATGCCGGGCATCTGCCAGTCCATAATCACTAGCGAGAATGGCCTACCATCGGCGTCGGCCTTGACTATTTTCTTGATAGCGGCGCCTCCCGACGAGGCGATTTCCACCCGCATCGACCAGGAAATCAGGATGGCCGCCTCAATTAAGCAGGCGGTGGGATTGTCGTCAACCACCAGAGCCCGAAGATTTCTCAGCTGTGGCGGCAGGATGAACTCATCCTCCTCCTCCTCCATCCCGCAGCCGAAGGGAACGGTGAAGGCGAAGGTTGTGCCGCGATTGTGTTGGCTTTTTACAGTAATAACGCCGCCCATCATCTCAACTAGGCGCTTGCAGATTGAAAGGCCGAGGCCGGTACCGCCAAAGCGTCTGGCCATTGATTCGTCGACCTGGGAGAAATCCTTGAACAGGCTTTTCTGCTGCTCGTCAGTAATGCCGATGCCGGTGTCGCTCACCGAAAAAGTTAGGGTGACGCGGCCATCCTCGCGAGCGGTGACGCTGACTGACAGCACCACTTCGCCCCGCTCGGTGAACTTGATGGCATTACCGGCTAGATTGAGCAACACTTGACGCAGACGCAGCGGGTCACCGATCAGAATTTTTGGTACGCTGGGGTTGATATGAAAAAGCAGTTCGATGTTTTTTTCGGCCGCTGGTGAAGCCGAGACGTTGCAGATATGGTCAAGTATCGCATCAATGCCAAATTCTACCGACTCGATTCTCAGCTTGCCGGCATCGATCTTGCTCAGGTCGAGAATGTCGTTGAGGATGTCGAGCAGGGCCGCCGCCGACATGGATATCTTGTTGAGGTAGTCGCGCTGGTGCGGCGTCAGCTCGGTGCCCATCATCAAGTAGGTGAGCCCTAGCACGCCGCTCATCGGAGTGCGGATTTCATGGCTCATGTTGGCCAGGAATTGAGCTTTGGCCTCGGAAGCAGCCTCGGCGCGCTTCTTTTCCGCTTCCAGTGCCACTTGGTTTTCTTGTAAAGACTGGACGTGCTTTGCCGATTCGCGGAAGTAACGGATCAAACCGCCTGTAAATATGATCAAGCTAGCCCCGGCTAAAAATACCAATATCTTGATTAGGCGGATGTTGCGCTCGATCTCATCAATCTCCACGAGTTGGTTCATGACATGGACTGTCATGCCTTCCTCAGTTTCGGCACGCTCGGTCATCAGATAGGGATGGGGCGATTCCTCAAAGCGCAACAGCCCATACTTGTTGAACTCTGCGGGAACACTTGCATATGGTGTGATGCTCAGAGGCTGAAGGTCGCGTCGCCTGTAGCGTAATTCTCGGGCTTCGGGCGATAGTTCTGTCAGCCGGTTTTCCGGCAGGGCGCATAGGTACAGTGCGGGCCGCCGCGCCATGATTACCGCTCCGTATTCATCGGTGACGAATGCGTCGGCGCTGCCTAGCAGTGGAGCAAGTCGGTCGATGTCAACCTTGATTACCGCAGCCCCAATGAAACGCCCTGCGTCCATTACCGGGGTGGAAAAATAAATACCGGGAATACCTGTCTTTCGTCCGACCGCAAATTGTTGCCCCGGGCGGTTATTTTTGGTTACTTTGAAGTAGTCGCGGTCGCTGAAATTGGTGCCGACAAAGCTCTCGGGTTGATCAAAGTTGCTGCTGGCGACGGCATTCCCCGCAGCGTCGATAACCCAGGATATACCGAATCCTAGTTGCTCACTTATGGACTTGAGCTGGTAAGAAAGCGCCATCAGGGCGGGGGCGGCACGAAATGCCGCCGTCCTAGCAGTGATGCCACCCGGAATGGGTGTCGGGTCAGGGCCTTGGCCGCGCAAAATGTCCACCACATTCGCTTCGTTGGCGAGGTGAATAGGAACTCCGCGCAGGAAGGTTACGCTGTGGTGCAGATTGTAGCTGATAGCGTCGGCCTGCTCGCCGATAACAGTGCCGTGCGACTCGATCAGTGCCCCGATGCGCCCGGCCGCCATCCGGTTACCGCCCACCCAGACCAGCGCGCCCCAGCCTGCCAGCAGCGCACAAACAACCACAGTTAAGCGGCCGATATATGGATGCCAGTCCGGGCGCTTCATTGGCAGGCACTTTTTCGGCGGGTACTATTTTGATCGATCATATTGGCGACGATACGGCTTATGACGCAACTTAGCAAGTGTTCACGTTGAATCGAAACTTTACATGCTTCTCCCCCCCGCTCTCCCGCAAGAGGGTAAAATGGTAAACCTTGTCGGAAGTGCGCCATGCTGATAATATGGTACGCGCTGGTGTATGTGCTGGAGGTCCCCCCGTTCATGCGGCTAAATTTGCGTGACCTGGGGGAGAACGGATTGTTTTAGTCGGGGCGGTTGCAGGGGCCGCTCGGGAACGGGAGGATAATGTCCATGACGCCCATTACGCCCATTACTTCATGCCGCTTTCCCATCATGGCCGTCTTGTTGCTTTTGGCCATTCTTACGGCTGCCGGTCAGGCGTGGTGCGCTCCTGTGTTGACGCTCAAACGCGCCATGCTGTCTACCGGCGGTGTTGGTTATTTTGAATATGAGGCCGTCGTCAGCGACGACGCCGAGTTGTTCCTTGAGGTTAGGCGCGACCGGGTTGACGACGTTTTGAAAAGCATTGTTGTCTATGATGACAAGGGCGGAATCGGCACCATCAGCCTGCCCGGTCAGGAGCCGCTTAAGGACCTGTTTCGTGAGCTGCCGTTTGGCGAGGTGGCGCTGGAGTCGCCCTCTGCCCTGCTTGCGGCTCTGCGTGGGGCCGAGGTTAGAGTGAGCGGGCGCAATGAGGTTTCGGGGCGGTTGCTTTCAGTCACTGAGGAACAGGCTCAGGGCTCGACCGGTGGGACCACTATCACTCGCCACCGTCTTGCATTGATGACCGCCGACGGACTGCGTCAAGTTATCTTGGAGGATGTTGACGCGATTAAGCTGGCTGATATCCGGCTTCAATCCCGCCTCGACGCCGTGCTGGCCGCGATTGCCCGGCATGGCGAGCGCGATCGACGGACCTTGACCCTTCACACCACCGGCAAGGGCGAGCGCGTGGTTAGAGTGGCCTATGTGGTTGGTGCGCCGCTGTGGAAGACTACCTATCGCTTGACCCTGGACGTTGGTAACGCGGCTGGTGGTGGATTGCAGGGCTGGGCGGTGCTGGAGAATACTTCCGGTGAAGACTGGAACGGCGTCGATCTCACCGTGGTTTCAGGTCAGCCGGTGACCTTTCGCCAAGCGCTGTATGAGGCCTATTATGTTAATCGGCCGGAGGTTCCGGTTGAGGTGTTGGGCCGAGTATTGCCTAAGGTTGATCAAGGAGGAGTGTCAGAGCCTCTCGCTCCACTGTACCGAAAGGGTCTTCGTGGGCTGGCGTTGAATCAGATGGAAGAAGGCGCCAGTAGCGGTGCGGCTCCGGCATCGGCTCCGGCCCAGGCACAAGATTATGCACCAATGGCCCCGCCCCGGATGGCTGCGGTTGCCGCCGCCGAGAGCACCGAGGGCGCGACTCAGATTACCTTCCACCATCCCAGGCCGGTTAGTGTCGCTAATGGTCACTCGCTGTTGTTGCCGATCGTCAACCGTAAGGTGCCGGGGGCGCGCTTGGCGCTCTATCAGCCGGCGACCGAGCCGCGCCATCCACTGGCGGCGGTGCGGCTGGTCAATGATGGCACCAGTGGTCTGCCGCCCGGTATCCTCACCCTTTATGAGCGAGCGAACGACGGCACGGTTGCCTATGTTGGTGATGCTCGGTTGAGCCCGCTTCCGGCTGGGCAGCAGCGTCTGCTCAGCTTCGCCGTTGACCAAAAGGTGACCATCGACCGCGCCAATAGTTTTGGCCAGCTCCTGACCCGCGCCCGCATCGCCGACGGCGTGCTGGAGACCGTTACTACGGAACGCAACACCACCCGCTATACGATTGCGGGGGCCGCACGCGAGCCGCGCACGGTAGTGATTGAGCATCCGCGCCGTTCCGGTTGGGATCTGATTGAGGCGGCACCCGGCACTCCCGCTAGTACTCCCGCCGCCGAGACGACTGCGGACGCTTGGCGGATCACGGTCGAGGTCGGTGCAGGTAAGACGGTGGTCGTTCCGGTCACAACTGAACGACCGCGCCAGGATCGCTTTGAAATGGTTAACCTGCCAGCCGAACAGGTGGAGGTTTTTGCCGCCGCCCATAACCTGCCGGCGGAGTTGAAGCGAGCTGTGGCCAGGGTCGCGGAGTTGCGTGCAGTCGTGGCTATGCGCCAAAAGCTGACCGCCCGGCTGGAACGCGACGCAGCCGAGGTAATCCGTGACCAGCAGCGTCTGCGCGATAACCTTCAGGCAGTGGGCCAAGGAACTGACATCGGTCGGCGCTACTTGAACAAGCTCGGTGAACAGGAAGACCGGCTGGAGGCGCTCGGTAAGGAACAGGCCGGCGCGCGTGCCTCCGAGGAGGTGGCGCGGCAGGCGGTGACCGACTATGTCAAGGGACTGGCATTCTAGATCGGCTGCCCCCACATAAATAAGGCGGAATAAAGTTTTCCCGCTCCTGTTGGTCATCATACAACATAAGGTGACAGCCCTCATGACCAGCTTGATACCCTTCCAGCCGACGGCGTCGCGTCAGACGGGGGCCGCCGTGCGGCGTGTGATGCTGGCGTTGTGTTTGATACTAGCTTTGGGTGTGTTGCTGGTGCTGCCGCAGCGGGCTGTGGCCGGCTCCCAGTGCCAGGACTATTGTTCCGGGCCCCACAAGGAATACCGGAGCTGCATGGATATGTGTATTTCTCGGCAGCAGGATTACGCCCCCCGTGAGGCTCACCGCAGTCTTCACGATTTGTGCTCCAGCAGGGGGACCGATGAGGCCGCCTGCCTGAGGGAGCATGGGGGTGGCGGTAGAGGCGGTGGTGGCGGCGGTGGCTGGGGAAATCAATATCAGCAGCCATATCAGCAGCAATACCAGCAGCCCTACCAGCAGCCGGTGACTTGTTATCGTGATCAGTGGGGGCGCACTGTTTGCCCACCGTGAGTTGTTCCGTCGTGAGTTGTTCCGCCGTGAGTTGTTCCGCTGGGGGGGGCCGTGAGGGGTTCCGTTGAGAATTTTTTGCGTCTTTCGCTCGGCGCGCTTCCGTGCTAACGCTGCGGCTTGAACTGAGGAACCACCGGATAGCCGAGCAATGACTGTCGCCGTTCGTTTCGCGCCCAGCCCGACCGGGTTGCTGCATGTCGGCAATGTTCGTTTGGCCTTGGTTAATTGGCTGTTCGCCCGTAAGGCCGGCGGGAGTTTCCTGTTGCGGCTTGATGACACCGACCTCGAACGCTCGACGCCGGAATATGCAGATGCGGTTGAGCGCGATTTATCCTGGCTTGGGCTGGTCTGGGACCAAAAGCAACGCCAGTCAGACCGCATGACGAGCTATCGCGATGCGGCAGCAAGGCTGAAGGCGAGCGGGAGGCTCTATCCTTGCTGGGAGACTGCGGAAGAGCTGGCGCTTAAGCGCAAAAGCCTGCTTGCCGGTGGCCGTCCGCCGCTTTATGACCGCAGCGCACTCGGTGTCTCGGCTCTCGATCGGGCGCGCTTTGAGTCCGAAGGCCGGCGTCCGCACTGGCGGTTCTTGCTGGCGCACGAAGTTGTAGAATGGGTTGATTTGGTACGAGGCCCGGCTCGGTTTCAAGGCTGTGACCTGTCGGACCCGGTTTTGATACGTGAAGACGGGCGTCCACTTTATACGCTGTCATCTGTAGTTGATGATATTGAATTTGGTATCAGCCACGTCATTCGCGGTGAAGACCATGTGGCCAATACTGCGGTACAGATTGGACTGTGGCAGGCTTTGGGCGGGAAGGTGCCAAGTTTTGCCCATCTGCCGCTGCTGGCCGATGCAGCCGGTCATGGTCTGTCCAAGCGGTTGGGCAGCCTTAGCGTTGCTTCGCTTCGCGACGAGGACGGCATCGAGCCGATGGCCCTGTTGAGCCTGCTTGCCCATCTTGGCACCGCCGATGCGGTCGAGCCGCATTTCTGCCTTGATGAGTTAGTGGCGTGTTTCGACATGGCTCGGGTCTCGCGGGCAACACCGAAATTCGCGGTCGAAGAGGTGCATCGGCTTAACGCCCGCCTTCTCCACCGCACCCCCTTTTCCGCAGTGGCGCAGCGATTGGCGGCGCGCGGTCTTACCGGCATTGACGAAAGCTTCTGGACCGTGGTTCGCCCCAATCTCGCCCGCCTTGGCGACGTTGACGAATGGTGGCAGGTCGCTCATGCTGAAGTTGCCC
>JBAXKX010000064.1:0-12514 GCA_037135115.1 Rhodospirillaceae bacterium | reverse complement strand
CAACGGGGGTGCCGATCGTATGCTGGAGTTTGCGACGCTGGCTCGACTTTATCCGCATGCCCGGCTGGTCTTTACCGGTGGTTCCGGCAGCTTGACCCGCCCCGACCTGACCGAAGCGCCGGTTGCCCGCGATTTGTTTCAGCGAATCGGCGCCCCGGTCGAGCGCATCTTGTTTGAGGACCGGTCACGCAACACCTATGAAAACGCGCTATTCACGCAAGATTTGGTCCACCCCCGTCACGGCGAGACCTGGGTTCTTATTACCTCCGCCTCTCATATGCCGCGCTCGGTCGGCATTTTCCGCAAACTTGGCTGGCCGGTGCTGCCCGATCCGGTAGCTCACCGCACCGGCGACGATTTATGGGACCGCTTCGGTCCCAATCTCGCAGCAAACCTCGCGATGCTGGATGATGTGATGCATGAATGGGTCGGTCTAATAGCTTACTGGATAATGGGACGCACCGATTCGTTGTTCCCCGGGCCCTGAACTGAAGGTAGTTTCTCAGGCCCGCCGCTACTGGGTGTTGTCGGATCGGCCTTATATGGATATAGTACACAACAGGAATGGCGGATGATCAGAACATCCACCTAATATTGAACCCCAATGTTAAACCCCTAATGTTGAACCCCTAATGTTGGAACAAGGGCGGCACCGGCAAGACATGACCATCACCCTGAGCACATGGTCGCCCGTTGACCAAGGGACGGATGAGTATTTCATCGTGGTCCGGCCGGTGGGGAAGGGGCCCTATGGCCAACAACTGACACAGGCGTTTGAGATTTACGAACAGGAGCTTGGTCGACTTGGGCTTGGCTTGGCCACAGGCCTCACCGTAACCTTTTTCCTTTCGGACTCGGCCAATCAGGAGGAGGAATTGCGCCAGCATGACGGCTTCATTCGGCTGGTTGAAGCCGGGGTTGCGGTCACGGTGATCCAGCAGCCTCCGACCGGGTGCAAGATCGTGATGCTGGCTTGTCATGCGCGCCGCCTCGAGGGTTCTGCGGTTCGGGCCGTGGTGAGTGTCGGGGGGTCCAAGCCGAAAGCCATGGGGCTGTCGGTAACTACTCCAGCTTACCGCATCCTTTATCTTAAGAATTTGGCCTCACCCTGGGCCGGTGATGCCGCCGAACAAACTGAAGCGCTATTCGGCGTTCCCGGCTCCGGGGCCCAGAGCAACGGCATCTCCCTTGACGAGGTAGTTCGTACTTGGCTCTACATCCAGAATGTTGATGTAAATTATACAGCGATTAGCGTTGCGCGCAATCGTGTGTTCGATCGCTACGGCATTACCCTTCACGCCGGGTTCCCGGCCAGTACCGGGATTGATGGCCGTACTTGCGACCAAACAGACCTGCTTACCCTTGACCTGCTCGCTATCAGCGGCCTTCAACCCGGGCAGAACCGGCGGATGGAGGCTCTCGAGCACATGAATGCAACGGTTGAATACGGCGTTACCTTTGAGCGAGGTCGCGAGGTTGTGTTCGGCGATCGGCGCCACTTTTATGTGTCCGGAACCGCGAGTATTTCTAACACCGGTGAAATTCTCCATCCTGGTGACGTTACCCTACAGACCGCACGGGCCATAGAAAACATTACCGCGCTTTTGGCCGCTAGCGACGCCTCCCTAAGTGATCTGCGCTACGTAATAGTCTATCTTCGCGATAGTAATGACACCGTAGCCCTTGAAGCAGTGATGGATTCCGGTCCGATGGCAGACATACCGCGTATCGTCGTTCACGCCCCGGTATGCCGTCCCGGCTGGTTGATCGAGATGGAAGGTTTTGCCATTGATGGCAAGGGCGATAAGCGCTTCGCCCCTTTCTGATGGCTTTAAATGAGCGAGGCCACCAAACGCTTGTCGTGACGTTGACTTGTGCGCTTGCAACCTACCTTGCGCTTGCTATGGACACGGCCACGTGATATTGCAATGCACAAACGACTCAGGAGTTTTCCTCTGTAATGGACATGCGGAATATCGCCATCATCGCCCACGTTGACCATGGTAAAACAACTCTGGTCGATGTGCTGCTGCGGCAGAGCGGAACCTTCCGCGATAATCAGCAGGTAGCTGAACGCGCCATGGACAGCAATGACCTGGAACGCGAACGCGGCATCACCATCCTGGCCAAGTGTACCTCGCTGCTATGGCGAGATATGCGTATCAATATAGTAGACACCCCCGGACACGCCGATTTTGGCGGTGAGGTGGAGCGCATACTGTCAATGGTTGACGGCGTGGTTGTTCTGGTCGATGCCGCCGAGGGTCCACTTCCACAAACTAAATTCGTGGTAAGCAAGGCGCTTAAACTTGGATTGCGCCCAATCGTGATGATCAACAAGGTTGATCGGCCCGACGCCCGGCCCCATGAGGTCCATGACGAAATTTTTGACCTATTCGCAGCACTTGACGCCAGTGACGCGCAATTGGATTTCCCGACTCTGTTCGCATCAGGTCGTAACGGCTGGGCGGCCGAAAGCTTGGAAGCCCCGCGCGTCGACATGACCCCTTTGTTCGAGCTGGTTCGCCGCCATGTACCGCCGCCCCATCAGGTCGAGGCCGACGCACCATTCCGCATGTTGGTAACTACGCTTGAGGCCAATCCCTATCTCGGACGACTCCTGACCGGGCGCATTCAATCGGGTTCGGCTCGTCCTAACATGCCGGTCAAAGCGCTTACCCGCAACGGCAAGGTCCTTGAACAGGGGCGGATTACTAAAATACTGGCTTTTCGGGGTTTGGAACGGGTTGCCCTCGACGAGGCGCTGGCGGGAGATATTGTTGCCGTGGCCGGGTTGTCCTGTGCCACCGTCGCCGATACTATCTGTGATTTGGTGGTGAGTGAGCCTATCGCATCGCAGCCTATCGACCCGCCGACGCTGGCCATGACATTTTTGGTTAACACCAGCCCCTATGCCGGCCGGGAGGGTGAAAAAGTTACCAGCCGGGTGATTCGCGATCGCCTATTCCGCGAGGCAGAGGGCAACGTCGCGATCAGAGTCACCGCCACCGATGACGCCGACGCCATTGAGGTTGCCGGCCGCGGCGAACTCCAACTCGGAATCTTGATCGAAACCATGCGCCGGGAGGGCTTCGAGTTGGCCATCAGCCGACCCCGAGTGTTGTACAGAAGCGACCCGGTTACCGGCCAGCGGCTTGAGCCGATCGAAGAAGTCGTTGTCGATGTCGATGAAGAGTATTCGGGCATCGTCGTGAACAAGATGTCTGAACGCAAAGCCGAACTGACCGAGATGCGGCCGTCGGGCGGCGGCAAAGTACGGGTTTGCTTCCTGGCACCGTCGCGAGGCCTTATCGGCTACCACAACGAGTTCCTCACCGACACTCGCGGCACCGGCGTCATGAACAGGCTGTTCCACGGTTACGCCCCATTCAAGGGGCCAATCGCGGCGCGGCGCACCGGCGTGCTGATTTCCAATGGCGATGGTAATGCTGTGGCCTATGCCATGTGGAATCTTGAGGACCGCGGCCCAATGCTGATCGAACCTGGGGTGCCGGTCTATCAAGGCATGATCATCGGTGAACATACCCGCGGTAACGATCTCGAGGTCAATGTGCTGAGGGGAAAGCAGTTGACCAACATTCGCACCACCAGCAAAGATGAAGCGGTCAGGCTAACTCCACCGATCATTATGACCTTGGAAAAGGCGCTGGCCTATATCGACGAGGATGAACTCGTAGAAGTCACGCCGAAAAGCATTCGCCTGCGCAAGCGTATGCTTGATCCCAATGACCGCAAACGCGCATCCAAAGCTGCTGAAGCCGGCTAGGTCATGCAAATATGATTACCCCCCGCCACGCTACCGGGTGTGTGGGGGGGGTGTTTGTGTGGCGGGCAGGGGGACTCTCAAACCCTCGCCCCCAATCTTGGCAAGTCTGGGGTAGGCTGTTTGCTCATGTTTCCGTGAGTATTTCTAAGCGTGACATTCCCTTTGATAACAACGAAATCAGGCCACATACGAAGGCCCTGGTCATTACCCGAGATCGCCCTGTCTTGCTTCCGTCTGCTACCTAGTTAAAAGCGAAGGGCCGGTGACACGGGGAGCGGCGGTCACGGCCCCTTAGACAATCCGACCGGGCGCTTGCGCCGATCCGGTCGCGGTGGATGGAATAGCCATTGGCAATCATTGCCAACCTCATTACCTTCTTCGTATCGAAGAGAGGTTCACCATGCCCACTCGAAACGTCAATCTAACCGATGATCAGGATGCCTTCGTTGAAAGGATGGTCAAGGCCGGCAGATACCAAAATGCCAGCGAGGCCATGCGCGACGCTGTGCGCGGCTTGCAGCAGCGCTGGAAAGAGGATGAACTAAAGCTCGCGGCGCTACGCGAGCAGATCTGGGCAGGCGCTGAGGCCCTGGATCGCGGCGACTTTACGGAAATCGAAGACGCCGACCTCGACGATACGCTCGACAAGCTGGCCTCCAATTAGGCTCAACCATTGATGGCGCGTTATCGACTTTCCGGCCCTGCGAAGGCGGATATCACCTTCATACTGCGGATAAGCGAAAGCCCAGCATGGCAGGGATGCACGTATCCGCTATCGCGGCCTGCTGACGGCGGCGATGCGCCGGGTCGCGGCCGACCCGCAAGGGCGATTGACATTGGACAGGAGTGAATTCATCGCCGGACTGCGCAGTCTGCATATCCGCCATAGCCGTAACGAGAGCCGCGAGACGCCGGTCAGCGATCCCGTACATGTGATTTTCTACCGCACCGTCAAACCCGGCCTTGTCGAGATCGTGCGCGTGCTGCATGACCGGATGGAGCCGGGCCGTCATACGTCGAGAGAAGGGGGAGGTGACGCATGAAGAAGTCACCACACCCGAGCTTGTGGACTGAACAGCAGTTGTGCTATCTAGTTAAAAGCGAAGGGCCGGTCAGTTTCCTGCCGGCCCGTCATAATCGCTTGATATATCTTAGTTAAATTGGAGCGGGCAGAGGGATTCGAACCCTCGACCCCAACCTTGGCAAGGTTGTGCTCTACCCCTGAGCTACGCCCGCGTCCACGTCTTCCGGCAGAGGCTTGGTCGCCGGTGACTGGAGTGAATATCGCGGATCTGCGGCGGCAATGCAAGCACCGATTATGATCCTGACAAAGTTTTATGGTGTGAAGAGGGTTCAAGGAAATGGGTGGAAAGGACGGGCGGTATGACCGTGGTTCATTGGGCCATGACCACGACCGAAACCGGGCGCACCGAGTATCGCCAGTTCCAAATACCGACGAGCCCGCGCGACCGCATCATGAAGAGCGTAACCCTGGGCCAGCGAGGTGGCAATCGCCGCAGCCAGCGTGCATCCGGTGCCGTGGGTGTTAAGTGTGTGGATACGGGGCGACTGATACACCACCTCACCATCCTTGGTGCTGAGCAGGTCTGTGACCGTATCCCCTTCAAGATGCCCACCCTTGATCAGCACCGCTTTGGGGCCAAGCCTGCCAATCAAGCTTGCTGCGTGCCGCATATCATTGATATTCCTGATTTCCGGCAATCCGGCCAGGACCATAGCTTCTGGCAGGTTGGGCGTGATGAGATCGGCGCTAACCAAAAGCCTTTGCTTAAGCAGCAAAATAGCGTCAGGGTCGAGCAAAATAGCCCCACTGGTAGAAACCATTACTGGATCAACTACCAGTGGTATATGTTTGCCGCATTCATCGAGCAGGTCAGCCAGCGCCTCTATTATGCCGGCGGAAAGCAACATACCAGTCTTGATGGCGTCGGCACCCAAATCTTCCAATACCATTCGGCACTGCAAGGCAACAAAATCGGGCGGCACCGCCATTATCCCGGCGACGCTCAGGGTATTTTGGGCGGTAAGCGCGGTGATGGCGGTGGCGGCATAACCGCCAAGAGCAGTTACGGTTTTGATGTCGGCCTGAATACCGGCGCCGCCCCCGGAATCGGAACCAGCGACGATCAGGACCCGTCCTTTCATGCCGTCTCGTCCTTGGCCGCGTCCTTGGCCGGTTCGGCGGCGCTGCGGATGGCGCAAACGATGTCGCCAACTACCGAATCGACCAAATCCGCGTCGTCACACTCAGCCATCACCCGGATCAACGGCTCGGTCCCCGATTTGCGAATCAGCAGCCGACCTAAATGCGCCAGTCGGGCTTCGCCATCACGAATGGCAGCCTTAACCGATAGTTGATCTAATGGCGTTACCCCCGTGCCGGCGGCATAGCTAACATTGGTCAGCCGTTGCGGCACAGGCGTGAACACCCGGGCCACAGTGCTGACCGGTCGGTCGCGTAGCTGCGCCACCGCCAAAACTTGAAGTGCGGCGATCAAACCATCGCCGGTAGTCGAATAATCGCTTAAAACGATATGCCCAGACTGCTCACCGCCTATATTAAATCCAAACTCGCGCATCCACTCGACTACATAGCGGTCGCCAACCGGAGTTCGCTTTAGCCCGAGTCCTAGCCCATTAAGGTGACGCTCAAGGCCAAGGTTGGACATAACGGTAGCCACGATGCCACCACCACGCAACTTACCCGACTCGGTCCAGGACTCTGCGATCAGCCCCATCAGTTGGTCACCATCGATTTGGTGGCCGGTCTCGTCGATCACGATCAGACGGTCGGCATCGCCATCGAAGGCAAGGCCGATATCAGCCCGGCTTGCCAGTACCTGTTTACGCAAGGCGCCAGGCGCGGTTGCTCCGCAATTAAGGTTGATGTTAACGCCATCGGGCTGAACGCCAATAGCGACAACGTCTGCTCCCAGCTCATAGAGCACTTTTGGCGCGACCTTGTAGGCGGCACCGTTGGCGCAATCGACCACAATCTTCAGCCCATCCAGACGCAGGCCACGGGGGAAGGTGTTCTTAGCAAATTCGATATAGCGGCCGGTGGCATCGTCGAGTCGACTGGCCCGGCCCAGTTCGGCGGCATGGGCGAGGTCGGGAGCAAACGATTCCTCGAGCCGCGCCTCTATCTCGGCCTCAACCCGGTCGGCAAGCTTGTAACCATCGGGGCCAAATAGCTTTATCCCGTTATCTTCAAATGGATTGTGCGAGGCTGAAATCATAACCCCGATGTCGGCACGCAAGGACCGGGTCAGCATAGCCACCGCCGGAGTCGGCAGCGGCCCAACCAGCACCACATCCATGCCCATCGAGATGAAACCAGCAGTCAGCGCCGGCTCGACAAGATAGCCAGAAAGCCGGGTGTCCTTGCCGATCACCACGCGATGGCGATGGTTGCCCCGCCTAAATTGCAAGGCCGTCGCCATGGCGACCCGCAGGGCGGTCTCCGCCGTCATCGGCTCGGAATTCGCCTTGCCGCGGATACCATCGGTTCCAAAAAGCTGTCGAATCATAAGATGGCCTTAATTTCCGGTTTCATCGCTGATATCAATGTAGCCCCTCCCATACCGCGCGGGCCTGGATAGCCTCGGCGAGGTCGTGAACGCGGAGCATCTGACAGCCTTGGTCAAGCGCCGCCTGACCTGCGGCGAGTGTCCCTGCTAGTCGCGCCTTCGGCGGCTCGCCCCGGCTAAGTTCGGCCACAAAGCGTTTGCGCGAAACCCCAAGTAGCAACGGCACGCCCAGCCCATGGAACAGGGTGAGTTGGCGCAGGATCGCCAGATTGTGATCAAGGGTTTTACCGAAGCCGATGCCAGGATCAACAATAATACGCCCGCGAGGAATTCCGGCAATGGCACAGGCTGCTACGCGCGCCTCCAGCCAATCGAACACATCGAGGACTACGTCTTGATAAACCGGTGCGGCCTGCATGGTAGCAGGCTCGCCGCTCATGTGCATCAGCACGACGGTAGCGGAACTCTCAGCCGCCACCGCAAGGCTTGCATCATCGCCGGCAAGCCCGCTAACGTCGTTAATCAGCATAGCGCCAGCGGCGAGGGCAGCTTGCATCACTTCGGCCCGCCTCGTATCGATCGAGAGTTGGGCACCCTGCGCGGTCATGGCGGTAATCACCGGCAATACCCGCCAGCACTCCTCCGCAACCGGAACCGGAGTCGCGCCGGGACGTGTAGATTCGCCGCCGACGTCAATCAGGTCAGCCCCGGCTGCCAGCAAATCGCGTCCATGCTCTATCGCCCGTTCGGCATCAAAAAACTCTCCGCCGTCAGAAAAACTATCAGGTGTTACGTTGAGCACCGCCATCAGTCGCGGCCGCTCCAAACCAAGTTCCAGTCCACGCCCGGTCAACGATGCTCGCGCCGAAATCAAATGGGTAAGACGTTCTTCAATCCGTTCTGAAACATGAGCAGGCTGACACTGGCTCCAAGCGACGATTTCTGACAAGGTCATCACGCTGCGCTTGGTGGCATGGTCACCGCGTTCGATCAACTCGACCAGGGAAAAAGCAAAGCGCCCCCCCGCGAGCGAAACGGCAGAAGGCAGGCCCATCCCAGCCGGCAACAGAGCAAGCGGACGGAGATAATGCCGAAGCCTCACGGCAGCCAACTCAACATCGCCGGACCAGCGTGCTCGGCGTCCCAGACGTACCAGGCAAAGTTATGCCGTGGAGAGTTGCCTGTATTTTCAATCCAATGCGGCCGCTTGGTCATGGTCAGCTTGCGTGCGAAGGGAAGGTCTTCAAACATCGGTCGCCGCCGCTTAGAGCAATCAAATTCATGCCGCATCAACATGGCAACCATACCGCCCATTGGTAAAGCCAGATTTAGTGCATGTTGCACGAATTCAGCTGCGATGTGGTAGGGTGGATTGGTGATAATACTGCGCGTGCTGGCCATCATCGCCGTGCAACTAAGAAAGTCCAAAGCATCGCCTTCGGGACGGTCGATGTCACTTTCCAATACCTCGTAACCACCAGCGCGCAGCACTGCCGTCATTCGCCCCTTACCTGCCGCCGGCTCCCACAGCGGCCCTCGGAATGACACGCAGCGGAGCAACGACTCGGTGCACCAATCAGGTGTATAATAGGCGTCATTATCCCGGCGGTCAAAATTCATCTGACGATACATCGCCGGGTCTTTGGAAGGGGCGGGTGAACGGCGTGGCGGCATGGCGTGACGAACCCAGGTCCAAAGACATGTTGTAATAGATCAGGTCCCTAGCGGCTTCGCATCCAGTGCATGATCCTTAGCGCCGCTGGTGGGGACGGAGGTACGGCGACCGGAAGAGGAAGACTTGGGCGGTGGTGGCGCGTCGTTCTTTTCAACCCGGACTATGGTTTCACCGCGCAGCAACGCATGGATTTCATCACCACTGAGGGTTTCATACTCAAGCAGACCTTTGGCTAGGGCGTGAAGTTGGCCATGATTGTCGGTCAGAATCTGTTTGGCAGTGGCATAGGCGGCATCGACAATTCGGCGCACTTCCTCATCTACGGTACGGGCGGTGGCATCAGACATGTTCTTGTGCTGTGTCACCGAATGACCAAGAAAAACCTCGTGCTGCGGTTCACCATACAGCAGAGGGCCGAGCTTCTCCGACATGCCCCATTCCGTAACCATACGTCGTGCGATTTCAGTCGCCATTTTGATGTCGGACGAGGCACCGGTTGTGACCTTGCCTCTGCCGAAAATGATCTCTTCGGCGATGCGGCCACCCATGGCGACTGCAAGATCAGCCTCCAGCTTGCACTTCGAGAGCGAGATACGGTCGCCCTCGGGCAGGCGCATGACCATGCCCAGCGCCCGGCCGCGCGGAATAATGGTCGCCTTGTGGATCGGGTCGCTCTCAACGCTGTGCAGCGCGACCACGGCATGTCCGCCTTCATGGTAGGCAGTGAGCTTTTTTTCTTCGTCGGTCATCACCATTGATCGGCGCTCGGCACCCATCATGACCTTGTCCTTGGCATGTTCGAACTCGGACATACCAACCACGCGCTTGTTAAGTCGCGCCGCCAGCAAGGCCGCCTCATTGATCAGATTGGCCAAATCGGCCCCTGAAAAACCGGGAGTGCCGCGCGCGATGGTGCGAGGCTCGACATCGGGAGCAAGCGGAACCTTACGCATATGAACTTTAAGAATCTTTTCCCGGCCCAGTATATCGGGATTGGGTACCACGACCTGCCGATCAAAGCGGCCGGGGCGCAACAGTGCCGGATCAAGTACATCGGGGCGATTAGTGGCGGCGATCAGTATCACCCCCTCATTTGCCTCGAAGCCATCCATCTCGACCAGTAACTGATTAAGGGTCTGCTCACGTTCATCATTGCCGCCACCCAGTCCAGCACCGCGATGACGCCCGACTGCGTCGATTTCGTCAATGAAGATTATGCATGGGGCATTTTTCTTGCCCTGTTCAAACATATCCCGGACCCGCGAGGCGCCCACACCGACGAACATCTCGACAAAATCCGATCCCGAGATGGTAAAGAAGGGCACATTGGCCTCACCAGCGACGGCACGGGCGGTCAAGGTCTTGCCGGTTCCGGGCGGTCCTACCAGCAGCACACCCTTAGGAATCTTGCCGCCAAGGCGCTGATATTTTTGCGGGTCTTTAAGGAACTCGACGATTTCCTCCAGCTCTTGCTTGGCCTCGTCGATGCCGGCTACGTCGTCGAAGGTGACGCGGCCGACCTTCTCCGTCAACAGCCGTGCCCGCGACTTGCCAAAGCCCATGGCCTTGCCGCCGCCGGACTGCATTTGGCGCATAAAGAATACCCAGACGCCGATCAACATCAGCATCGGGAACCAGCTTACGAGAACACCAAACATCGACGGAACATTTGAATCGTCGGGCATGGCAGTGATTCGCACACCCTTTTGGGTCAGCCGATCGACAAGGTTGGCCTCTGGCGGGGTGAAGGTGGAAAAAATCCTGCCATCGTTGAAGTGACCCGAAACCTGACTGCCCTTAATCAGCACATCGGAAACCAAACTACGGTCAACACTGGTTAAAAATTCACTGAACGGGACCGTGGTCTGAGGACCGCGAGTCGAGGAAGTCTGGAACAGGTTGAACAGCGCCACCAATAACAGGGCGATGATAATCCAAAGGGCCAGATTCTTGCCGAAATTATTCAAGGGAGCCTGCCTTTCATCGAGCCCAGCGGCCAATTGCCGCCCGGTTTCCCGGATCATCCGAGCCCACTTTACCTCATTGTCAACGCAATAGATAATGCCGTTATCGGATTAAACAACACCAAATGCAGCTCCGGCCAGCGGCTGAACCGGCGCGAAAAACATTTCTACCGCCGCCAGCACCGATCCCGGCCGTGTATAACCGAAATGTGGTGCTGCTAGTAGGCCGTCCCCGTCCCACAAGGCGGGCAGGGCGGCGCGGGCCGGATCGGGCACCATCTTACGCAGATCTGGTCTGATCCTGTCGCGCAGCTCACGCCAACCACACGCGCCAAGACGGGCCACCGACATCAGGCTGCCATCGGTACTGGCCATGTCATTAGCCCGGACTCGGACCCCAACTCGGAACCGGCGATCCCACCAAACAGGGACGCCCGCCGTCACAGCCACGGTAGCGAGGGCATTAGCTTCTCTCACAACTAAAAGCTGATCATCATAGGGCACAATACGGCAGCCGCCCAGGGTCCTGCCAGAGCCACCGTTGACAACCGCATCAAACAACCGATCAAGCCCCTCGCGTCGAGGCGAGTAGCGACCTCCCCCAACCACCATCAGGCAGCGGGCAAGCGCGCGTCGCCCGATTTCGCCGGGGGCACTGGCAAGTTGCCTGTGATTAATTCGGATTAGGCCAGCCTGGTCGACCGTGGCAACCCTGGCGAGCAACAAAGCCGTGGCATCATCAAGGGCGGCACGAACCTGCCCCAACCGTCGCGCGGTGGCCGCCAGTCCACCAGCATTCAGCCCTAGACCGGCCAAGGCGTCGTCGGCCGCGCGTAAGCGCCCGCGAGCAAAGCGCAAGGAATGATTAGAGGGGTCAGTCAGCCAGGATTGGCCGAACGATTCGCATGTCGCCGCCAGCCGGGCCTTGGGTTGGTCAAGCAAGGGGCGCAACAATCGCAACTCCTTAGTTTCGCGCAGCGCAGCCATCGCCGCCAGACCATCGGCGCCACTGGTCCGGGCCAGCCGCATCAACATGGTTTCCGCCTGATCCTCGCGATGGTGGGCTAGCAGTAGATGCAAGATGCCGGCATCCAAGCAAAAATCGGACATAAGCCGATAGCGGGCTTGACGCGCCGCGTCTTGGAGCGCGGTTGCGGGCTTGGCACCATCCCAGTTAATAATGCGGTGGGTAATGCCGCGTGCCGCCAGCATCAGGCCGACCGTTTTGGCCTCATGGGTCGACTCGGAACGCAGGTGGTGGTCAACGGTCAGGGCTACCACCGCCCCGCCGCGCGCTTGCGCCCAAGCATGAGTAATCAGGCAGAGCGCCAGACTATCGGCTCCGCCTGAAACGCCGACAGCCAGCAAAGGATTTGGCTCAAACCCACCAAGCCGGGCCATGAACTCGGAGAATTCAGCTGAATTGATAGGCTGGCCGAGCCGACTGCAACCATCGGTCATGAACAATTCAGCCGCTTACGTTCCTGATCGGCACGATTTTTAAGGCTGGCCGCCGCAGTGGGGAAGAGAGTACTGA
>JBAXKX010000063.1:0-12910 GCA_037135115.1 Rhodospirillaceae bacterium | reverse complement strand
GTGAGCTTCGACAGGTCCGAGAGACTGCGGCCGGCCTCCTCCCGGTCCTCCTGCTTCTTGTCGAACAGCGGGTCCGCCGGGTTCAGCTTGGCGGTGGAGATAGTCTCGAGGGACGCCAGGTAGCTGGCTAGGCGCGCGGCGCGGCGGTCGAACCCGGCCCGCCCGGGCGCGCTCTCTCCCTCGGGGAACAGCCAGAGCGGCACGCCCTCGTCGAGGCGCTGGCCGACCCAGGCGGGCCAGGCGCGCGATGCCGCAGCCATTGGCGTGAAGGGCTCAAGGAAATCGGCGGAAAGGGCGGCGGCCCGGAGCCGCCTAGTCAGCCACTTGCGCGCCCCGTCAGTAGAGAGGCCGGCTGCGACCCTCTGGCAGTGGGCATCGACCGCCTCGAGGTTCACAACGTTTTTGGTATTGGCCACCATCTGCGCCCTCGGATATTCGCCCAGCAATATAAGTATGCGCCGGATGCCCCGGCTTCGAGAAGATATGGAACATTAGACCCGACTCGAGGCAAATCCGCAATCAGGGGCTGCAATCAGGGGCTGGTAACGTTATGCCCGATCATGCTAACCTCAGGAAGAACACCGCGATGCCATTCGCCAAAGGCAATCTTACGATGCAGAACCTTGGATCACGCTCCCGCCTCTGCCAGGGCTTCACGCTTATCGAATTGATGGTGGTCGTGACCATCATCGCCATTGTCGCGTCGGTCGGCCTCCCCGCCTTGTCGAATTTCTTGGCCAAGGCTAGAAATGCCTCTGATGAGGGCAAGCAAGCGGCGCGCCTTGAAACTCCTATGGCGATGCCCGCGCAGGATGCACTGGCCCCTTCCTCCAAACCGTCCCCACAGGGCCGTGGGATCGAGCCGCAGGTGCGCGAGATTGACCTGGAGGTACAACTAACCACGCATCATCGCGTGATCGGCGTGGGCGTTTACGCCTGGTTTGACGCACTGGTCCTGGAGGACATGGTGCTGTCTACCGATGAACCGGATAAGCCCATCCAACTCATCTTTCCCTTTCCGCCCGGGACCGTCCAGGCCAACCAGGTCTCGCTGCTGTTCAAGCAGCCGGATGGCAGTTTTGTTGAACCGGCTTCGGTCTCGTACCAGGCCCGGGGCGTGGTCTGGTCGGGACCGCCTCCGGGCGCGGGACGTTTCACGGTCCGCCTGACCTATGGCTTG
Source organism: Rhodospirillaceae bacterium (assembly GCA_037135115.1). Taxonomy (GTDB): domain Bacteria; phylum Pseudomonadota; class Alphaproteobacteria; order Azospirillales; family Azospirillaceae; genus BOG-933. Next base: position 11,730 of record JBAXKX010000063.1, on the reverse strand, counting down.
CGCGGGCAGGATCGCTTCGTCTATCACCTGCCAGGCCAGGGGCGGACCGATCGGGTCCGGGTGCGTATGGCCATGGACCAGGCGAGCGAGACCCTGGTTCCGCCCGAGGGCCTGCAACCGACCAGACTGGAGCCGGGCACCCTGTCCTGGGAGTTCCGGCAATGGGTGACCGACAAACGCACCATCATCGTCGAGATGCCGACGGTCGATACCCCGATGGGCCGGGCGGCGGTGCTGGGACGACTGGCGGCGGTCGGGGTTTTGCTATTCGGTGCCGGCTTCTGGTACTTGAGCGATTGCCGCAAGCCCGGGGCGCTGGACAGTTTTCGCTGGGGACATTTCCTGCTGCTGTCCCTCACTTACTCCCTGTTCTTTTTTATCTTCGAACTGCTGGTGCTGCGTTTCGAACTGGCCATCCCCGGGGCCATGGTGGTGGCTGCCGGCGTATCCCTGCCCATGCTGGCCTGGCATGTCGCTCGCAACTCAAACGAGCAAACCATCGATTGGCGCTTTGCTCTGTTCCGGATCATCCCGATGGCGGCGCTTTCGCTGCTTCTGGTGGTAGTCGGGGTGTTTGGCGGCGCGTGGCGCGAAGCGGTGTTTGCGGTGGCGGCAGTGGTCATCCTGGGCTATTTCACCGCGACTTATCGGCAATGGGCCACGGGCCGCCGCAACCATCGCGAGGCCATCGCCCGCGCCATCGCCCGGTCCGCCCTGGAGCGCAAGGCGCGCCAGCCCCTGGAAACCATCGCCCAGCACGGTTACGGTGCCCAAGCCCGGGAGGCGGAACGGCTGTTGACCCAGCTGCGCGAGCGCGGAATTCCGGCTATCGAATTGACCCGCCTTCACGAATCCTGGCGCCAGTGCGCGGCGGACTTGGGCGCCCTTGAACAAGCGCTCGCCGCAACCGCCGCGCTCGCGGAGGAGACCGCTTATCGCAACCGCACGCTTTCGCTCCAGCAACGCGGCGAGGATCTGGTCAAACGCTGGCAGGACCTGGATGACCGTCTGCGCCAGGAGATCGTCCGGGAACGCGCCTTGCTTGAACGAAGCCCTTCTCCTGCCATGGCGACGCCACCCTCGGAAACCGCAGCGGCCGGCTCGACAAGGTGCCTGGCGTGCGGCCAATCCGGTCCCCGCGATGGACTTTATTGCTGCCGTTGCGGCGAACGGATGCCGGTCCGTCTCTCGTGCGCCTGCGGCGGCCAGACCCTACTTCCCGTCCACCTCCTCCCGGTATGGCCACCACAACGACCGGTCCACTGCCTCACCTGCGGGCAAGTCCTTGACAATTCGAGCGTTGGGGAGGGTCAGGGGGCCGATGCGAAGGCAGAGGGAGCAGAGGGATGAGGCGTATCAGTATAAGTTTCGCATTATTCGGATTGCTTAGCTTCTTTGAAGCGTACAGAAGCATATCCGTTTTAGTCATGGCAGTATTCTGTTCGTCATGAGTGGCGTGCATGCTCATTTCACATGCATACCACTGTGGCTCCGCCAAGATATTCAATAAAGAGCCATCAGGAAAATTGAGATTGATATCGCGCATACTACTATGCCCATTCATTTTGCTTATTTATATTGTCTATTATATAGTCAGACTATGCGAGTCGCAAGCTTTCGCTGAAATCGACCGGGTTAAGCCGAAGTCGGAATTACATGTGCTTCAGCATAAGGTGATCGCTAATCATCCGCCGACCGCCGAATCCGCGACGGGTTGGCTTTTGTGGGCGGTTAAAACCGGAACCGTGCTGGTTGATGGTGCCAAGATCGAAAAACTCCTCACGCTCAGAATAGCCGAGCGGCATGTCCTGGTCAGCCCTGCCGCCATCCTTGAGGGTTTTACCGTTTGGCGCCCCAAGCTGACGCGGCCCTGGTCCCCCCCCTAACGACCCCTGGTTTCGTCGCAGAAGTCCGTCAGCGAATACTTCAGACTGGCTTGGCCGAAGAAGTGACTTGAAGCATGAAAGGTGCTTGCATAATGGAACCGCCGCATTCAATCGTTGATGCCATGTCTGCCGCATCCGCGCTCTTACATCGCTTGGTGACCACCATCAAGCAGGTTATCATTGGTAAGGACGAGGTGATTGTCAAGCTGGTGGCAACATTTGCGACCGGTGGGCATGTGCTGCTTGAAGACATGCCAGGTGCGGGCAAGACAACATTGGCAAAGGCCCTGGCCCGAGCGGTGGGAACCAGCTTTCAGCGCGTTCAATTTACTCCCGACCAATTGCCTTCAGACATTCTGGGCTTATCCGTATTTGATCCACGCGACCGGAGCTTTAAACTCCATCGAGGGCCGATTTTTACCGATATTCTTCTTGCTGACGAGATCAACCGGGCCAGTCCGCGGACCCAATCGGCCTTGCTTGAGGCGATGGCCGAGGGACAGGTCAGTCTTGATGGCGAAAGCCTGCCTCTATCACCGGGATTTTTCGTGATTGCGACGCAAAATCCGGTGGAATTTCACGGTACCTACCCGTTGCCGGAAGCACAGATGGACCGCTTCGCGGTTCGCCTGACGCTCGGCTACGTCACACGAGCCGAAGAGATTGGTTTTACTTTCGACCATCTCGAAAGTCATCCACTCGATACGGTGACAGCGTGCACTACACTCGAAGAGGTACTGGCCTGCCGTCATGTCATCGCCGGCGTGGTGGTGGCCACCCCAATCCGTAGTTACATCGTCGATCTGGTGGCTGCAACCCGACAGACGGCGGGAGTGAAGTTGGGAGCCAGCCCGCGAGCGTCGTTGGCGCTGGCAAAAACCGCCCAGGCATTGGCGGTATTGCGCGGCCGGTCCTTTGTAATTCCCGAGGATGTCCAAGATTTGGCCGTGCCGGTGATTGCCCATCGGTTGGTTCTCGAAGCCGGGGCCCGGTTTTCCGGAGAAACCTCGGAGCAAGTGGTGTGCACCGTGATCCGATCTCTGCCGGTTCCGTGTTGAGGGCTGTGCCATGCGCACTTTCCTGCTAGCCGCCTTTGCAGCGTCCTACAGCTTGACCAGGTGGAGACGACAACGCTTCACCGATGCTGGTACCGCAGTATTGGTGGTGTTGGCGATAACCGCGATGTTGAGTCCCGGAGCACTGCACACTCGCATGGATATTTTATGCCTGTTTACGGCAACATTGCTATGCTGCGGTTTGCCGATAATGCTGTGGTTTCCCCGCCGAGGTCGGGCACTCTTGGTTAAACGAAACTTACCCCGGTTCGTCAGTATTGGCAAGCCGTTCAGTTATAGGTTGGAAGTGGTCAACAGCGGCAACAGAACTCTGAGCGGGTTAAGAATAGACGACCAGGTGACCGGTGACTTTCCGGACGAGGAGCAATTTCGGCAAGCCCGGTACCCAGACAAACTAAACCCTAACCCTTTTGACCGGTTGATCGGCTATTTCCGCTGGCTGTGGTTGGTGGCGCGCATACGGGGACTTGCCGTAGAAACGGTTTCAGTTCCTGTGTTGGCGGGCGGTGCACGAGTCGATCTCGTGATGCGAGCGACCCCGCTTCGTCGAGGCGTTATTCGTTTCGACCGCGTGGTCATTGCCGGAAGTGATCCGCTCGGACTGGTTAACGGTCTAATCCGGCGCCACCTGCCTCAATCGCTAATGATCCTGCCGCGTCAGCATTTCATGCACCCGATAAGTCTCGGAGGCTCTCGTCGTCATCAGTCGGAAGGCGTTTCTCTGGCGCAATCGGTGGGCAATGCCGATGAGTTCGTGTTTTTGCGAGAGTTTCGCAGTGGGGATCAGCGGCGGCACATCCATTGGCGCAGTTCGGCACGCCGGGATAAACTGGTCGTGAGGGAGCATCAGGATGAATATCATCAACGCTTTGCCCTGATCGTTGATACCTTTGCCGCGCCCGGCGAGGAGGAATGGCTTGAAGATGGAATTGAGATTGCAGCCTCGGTGATCGGCGCAACCCGGCTAGGTGAGTCTTTGCTGGACATGATGTTTGTCGGCCATCAAGCCTGCCATATTACCGCCGGTCGCGGACTCGGGTGCATTGAAAACCTGCTGGAGGTGCTGGCCTGCGCGCTCCCATGTCGCGACCACCCGTTTACACACCTGACCGATTTGGTGCTTGGTCATGCCGGCATGCTGAACGGGTGTCTCTGCGTTTTGTTACACTGGGACGAACCGCGTCAAGCTTTGGTGCGGGGACTGCACATACTCGGAGTGCCGGTGCAGGTGATCGTACTCGTAGCCGCCGGAACATCCCCGGCCCCTGGAGTACTTGCGGACAAACCCGAGCATTTCTATCCGATGCCGGCCGGTGCCGTTGCGCCTGCATTGGCTGCATTGAAGGGTTTAGCCGTCTCATGAACTCAAGCGAGCCCCGGCCTCCTGTGATAAGGACCGCACCACCCGTTATGATGGCGACTGCCGCGATAATTTGGGGACTCCAAGTCGAGATTATCATTTGGGGAGTGCTTAGCGGTTTACTGCTTGAGGGTGGGCGCCGCTGGCACCGGCATTGGAGATTGAACGTTCAAGACTGGGTCCGGCTGATTGACTTGGTCATTCTGTTGATCATCGGAACTTTGGTTGTATTGGCACTTCAGGATGAAGAAAACTGGTTTTGGCATGCGCTGCGGCTGCTTCCATTGCTGTGCTTGCCTTTACCACTCTCTCAGATTCTGAGCGAAGATAAAGTGTGCCGACTAAAGCTTGTCGGCGCTGTCACAACATCTGGTGCTGCGTTTGATGCCACTTACGGTTACACCATACTCTGTATTGTTGCCGGGGTGAGCGCTCCTTTGTCGGATGACCGGTTCCTGGCATTAACCGTCGGGCTGATCGGTTGGATGCTATGGTCGATTCGAGCCCCCGGCTGGCCCGTTAGTCGATTCATGCTGGCGGTGCTGGTGGCGGTGATAGTGACCGGAGTGGCCACTCTTGCCCTGCGGCAAGCCGAAGCGCACCTGGAACGATGGGCGCTTGACTATTTTTCCGATACGGGAAACCTTGGCACCGATTCCAATCGGACAACGACCGCGCTCGGCAGCATCGGGACCATAAAACTGTCCCGTAAAATCATCGCCAGGGTTGATGGCGACACTGTTCCACCCGGTGGAACCCGGCTGCGACTGGCCGCCTACCGCCACTTTGCCCTGAATTCCTGGTGGGCTGGAAGCGACAGCGAACGAGAACGCACGGTCAACGGAACCGGGACCGGCGCGTCCGAGTTTCATCTGCAACCGGGTGAGGCATTAGAACGCTTTAAAACCTTAACGATTACCGCCTGGTTGGCTCGAACTCGCGCTCTGCTCCCCCTGCCTGATCAGGTTGCATTGATTCGGTCTCTCTCGGTATCCAAAATGCAGGTTGGATATTTAGGAGCAGTAACAGCCAGCAATCTTCCATCTCCGGTTCGCTACCAAGCTATCATTGCTGAGCGTGATAAGACAGACCCACCGCCTAGTGCCGAGGACTTGCAAATACCGCAGACTGAGCACACCACTTTCTCATCATTAGCATCTGAATTACAATTATCAGGAAATAATTATGGCAATTCTGTCGCCAGCATTAAACAGTACCTAAACAATAACTACCAGTATTCACTGACACAAAATGAAAAAATTGATAGCAGCGCTCTTGAATATTTTGTGAAGACAAGCCATCAAGGCCACTGCGAATATTTTGCCAGCACTACTGTTCTGCTGTTAAGAGCGGCCGGAATACCGGCACGTTATGTCATCGGCTATATGGTCAGCGAACGCGACCCGAGAGAGGGAGATTATCTGGTACGGCAGCGTGATGCTCATGCCTGGGCCGAAGCTTTTATCCATGGCCGGTGGGAAATCGTCGATACCACGCCCTCTCAAGGCGATGCTAGCCAAGGCGCGACGACGGGACAGACCCTGTCCGATTTGGCGTCCTGGTTGTCGTATCGATTCTGGCGCTGGCGTAGCGGGGAAACCGGACGAAGCTTGACTGCGGTGCTGCAGTGGCTACTGATCCTGGCGTTCCTGTTTCTTTGCTGGCGCCTGACCGCCACTATTCGCAGTCGGCATGGCGTGAAAGCACCTGCGGTCCTTGTGAGGGCACAAAAGCCCGCTCCGCAAGCGCCCGCCGACGACTTCGCCCTGATTGAGCGCAGTCTGCAAGGTCACGGCCATGTTCGTCCGATTTACCAGCCGACAAGACGTTGGCTGGAAAGCCTCTCCAACCCCGACATTAATAATCACGATGAACTAATCGCACTGGTGGATTTGCATTATCGGGCACGGTTCGTACCCGGCGGATTAGCCGATAGCGAACATCGGGAGTTTGCTCGAAGGATAGCCACCTGGATCAAGGCCACGCGTTCACCATAAAAGCTGTAGCTAGGCTCCAGACTGCGCATTCTGCCGCGCGACAATCAAGGTGAGAGCGGAGCGACAATCAGGATGAGAATGCGCCGCTCGAAATGGAGTTCGTTTGGCGGTCGTGGTGGTCCGGTATGGTTTGGCTTTCTCACATAGTTGGAAGTTAAGCCTTTGCCAGGACGACATTTAACCGATTGCCAGATGAGGCTTTTCATGAAGTTCAGTCAAAATACCACTCCGGGTGCATTTAAACAAAAGGCGGAAAAGTCCCACATGATTTTTGATAACCCTTTGTATAGCTTATGATTCTGCCGGTTTTTGATCTCCTTATTTCTGCCCTCTTAGAAGGCCGGATTTTTTGGAAGGGCGAGGCCGCCCCAAAGGGCCTGGTAAAAGCAAACTGGATGCCTTCCGCCCGGAAATCGAGAGCCTGCTGGCCAACGGCTCAACCCAAAAATTCGTCGCGCAGCGCTACCACACGACCCAAGCCAATCTTCACAACTGGCTTAAAAAGCACGGCCTGAAGACAGCCAAGGCCAAACCGGCGTCATAACCAGACCGTCTATGGCCCTGGGAAGCGCCAAAACGGCCAACGCCAAAAATCTTAACCCTATGGGACTTTTCCGCCTTTTGTTTAAACGCACCCATGGTTGACCTTCGGGCAGGCAAGCGCCATAATAGTAACGTAGACGCTACCATGGGGAAGACATCGGGTGACGCGGCTCCAAGAGTATCTCAGAGAGGACGGAACCAGCCCCTACCAAACTTGGTTTGACAGCCTGAACTGTGGAGCGGCGGTCCAGGCGGCCAAGGCGGCGGCGAAGATGGCTTTGGGGCATGTGGGCAACATGAAGTCTCTCCAGGAGGGCGTCCACGAATACCGGATCGATTACGGGCCAGGATATCGCATCTATGTTGGGCTCGACGGGGCGGACCTGATCATCCTCCTGGGAGGCGGCGACAAATCGAGACAGGATCGGGATATCGCCGAAGCGAAACGGTTGTGGGCCGAATTCAAGCGGCGGAAGGAAGCCCAGAAGGCGTCGCGGCGAACGAGGAGACACTAGATGGCGATCACGAGAGACTTCGCGGACACGATCAAGGCCCGCGCGGAGAGAGACCCGGAGTTTCGCAAGGGCCTGCTCGACACCGCGATCGAGAGCTTGCTGAGCGGCGAGGTGGATGTCGGACAAGCCATGCTGAGGGATTTCATCAATGCCACCATTGGCTTCGAAGCCCTCGCGCAGAAAACGGACATCAACGCGAAGAGTCTGCACCGGATGCTCGGGCCGCGCGGAAACCCGACAGCCAGGAAGCTGTTCCCGGTTCTTGCCCGGCTGAGAGAAATCGAAGCCGCCCCTCCGGGCGCCGTCCCGTGACTCCTGGTCTAATGCCGATGGCGAGGCTGCCAAACTCGACTGCTGTCTTGAGACCCGAGGTCAGCAACCAGCAAATCAAGACAGTTGCAGGCCCCCGGGGTTCGGGCCGAGTTGCAATGCCGAGTATATTTTTTGTTGTTGTGTTTCAGGCCGGCTCGCCTTTCGAACGTGGATCGTACGACCATCACGACGCTGTAACGTGGCAGTTATACGAATCTGACTTGACAATGTGCTGCGTATATTATCCCAGCAATCTATAATTCCGGCTCTTCGTGTTTTTTGGTGATTAATTCCTAACCCAACTTCGCCACATGGCACTACAAATATGAATAATACCAGTTACTTACGACGCGCAAAATCGCCGTATGGCACTACATTTCCCATGCGGCGAGGGAAAATTAGGCGGAGTTAAGGTGTTTTGGGTCCGAGTAGCAACGGAACAGAAAACCGACATAGACCAGCAACGCCTTGAAAAAGCCCGAATTCGCCACCAAGGCAGCTCGCCCCACGTTTTCGCAAAAGTCACAAGTTTTGCGACAGACCAGGGATTTCAGCAAATCGGCGGGCGTTCGGTGTCGCAAAAGTCAGGCGCAAAACTGAAACTTTCGCGGAGATTTACGCGACAGGTCGGCCCAAGGCCCCTATGCCGGTTTTCTGTTCCGCTGCTACTCATACACCTACCTCGAATCGCGCATCCATGCAACACGCTGCCGACACCCCAACCTATGGGGCTTCGGCACGTCACCGCATACTAATTACCTTCGCAGCATAGTCGCATGGTGCTATATTGCCGCACTCAATGGCATCCGATGTCCTCCATGGCGACCGATCCGATTTCCGCACCGCTGGCTTACACGGTCCCGGCCTTTTGCCTGGCAACCGGCATCAGCCGGCGGACGTTCTACGCTCTCCAGAAACGCAGTGAAGGGCCGCCCGTGACGAAGATCGGCCGACGCACCCTCGTTCGTCGTGAGGCGGCTGAGACGTGGCTCAAGGCACAGGAGGCGGCATGATGAACGAGGTCAACTTCCCCCATGGCAAACGCGGAGACTTCTTCGCAATCGATCGCCGAGCATGGGCTCGGTCCTGTGGCATGGGAACGAACGCTGCCGTGGCGTATCTCGTGCTCGCCCGGTACTCCGGCCCGGACCAGCGAACCACCAAAGCCGGCGTCCAGGCCATCGAAACGCACACTGGGATTTCCCGTCCGCGTGCCAAAGTCGCGGTTCAGGTTCTGGAAAAGGCCGGACTGGTCACGAAGGCCAATGGCATCACACGAGCAATTGTTCCGGCGCACGAGGTATCCGGCTGCGAGGGTTATCCGCTTCCAAAGCTCGATGACCAAGAGCACTATTTGCTGGATCAGCTTCTACGTGGTGAAACCTATGTGGCGTCAAAGGGCGACCGAAAATGGAAAGGGCGGTGTAACCCTCGAACCGTTGCAGGGTATCTCATCAACAAGGGGTGGGCACGGGACGCCGGAAACAACAACTTCATCCCGACGCCCTATGACGCCGTGAAGGCAGCCGAACCAGACTGGATATGGCTTCCAAACGCCCTGGCAACTGGTGCCGATAACGAAGTCCCCCCGGTTGAACTGGTTCGGCAGTCGGGCGACGTGATGACGTTGCGGCTCCTGGTGGACCTCTACCACGCGCAAAGTCTGCCCAGTGACGGGGGCATCCACTGGCGGCACATCCGTCAGGAATTCACCAGAGCAAAGATCGGGGAGCGCGGTCCCTTCGTCGTGTGGGGGTTCGTCGCGGGAAGCAAGACGACATGGCCGACTACTCCCTTTACGACTCCGCATATGATCGGCCGCAATAGCAAGGGACCGGACGGCAAAGAACGGGATGAGGGCTGGCCGCTTTTCTGGGATCGGTGGGGCACTCTGACCAAGATGGGATTGGTAGAAGAGGTTGGACACCTGATTGAGGCGGACACCGCCGAAGCCGAAATCATCCATCCCTACGCCATCGGTAATGGGGAACCCATCGAGCAAGAGGCCCGCGAACAGGCCCACGCCGCTGGTCGGGCTATGGTCACCTATGGTCAATACGAATGGGCGAAGAACCATTTTGGGCAGGCACCATGGCTCGCTCCGGTCCCTGCCCACATGGCGAACGTCCAGATGGTCGGCATTGCCCGCCTGAAGTACCGCCCCCGGACGGCGTTGACGGCAGCGTGGTGGGCTGAAACGCAGGACCGATGCAAGGGCCATATCGAGCGTTACACAAAGCTCCGGGCCGGCATTGCACTCGGCTCGACGGCCGCCGCAGGAAGCTGCTGAAAACTGCACACCTGTTCATATGCAACATCAAGGGTACATCAAGGGGAGATCAAGGGGACTTCAAAGGACCTACTACCACAGACACACTTGGTCGAAAAATCGACCGAAACTCCAAAAACTACCGAAAAACCTCGGAAGAAAAAGATGCTCAGCAAAGCGCTAAGAAAAACAGCCGAAAAGCCCCAAAACCAAGCCGGAATTGATGCTTTTGCTGAATTCTGGTCAGCATACCCGTCACGCGGCAATGCATCAAATCCAAAACATCCCGCATTGGCTAAATTCCTGAATGCCGTCAAAGCAGGGACGCCGGCATTGGAAATAATCCATGGGGCAAGGGGGTATGCTCAAGCAATAAAAACCATGAATACCGAGCCGGAGTTTGTTAAGCAAGCAACAACGTGGCTAAACCAGCGCTGTTGGGAACAGTACCAAGGCCCGATTGTGGTGCCAAAGCCCCGACCCCAGGCGAGTGATTGGCAGCACACAATGAACTTTGCAAAATAATGCTTGGCATAGCAACAAGAAAAGGCTGGCACAAATGGACGAGTATTCGGAAAATGATCTAGATTTTAATATTATGCAATCCCTACAGGATTTGCATAATGAAATCGCCGAACAACGCTTACATGATGCGGTTTCAGGTTCGGGAGGATTTGCTTGAACCGGCAATCGATATGTCCGCCTGATTGCCTCGTACTCTACCATAAATCGCCTGTGGTGAGCCAAAGCACAATGGGGGCGATTTCCCCCAGTCCTGGCAGCACACCGCTTGGCTGGCGCTCCCTGCGCTTCCATTGCTCGCGAGATTTCTCCAACTACGAGAAAGAATCGATAATGAGGTATACGATTGTTGAAATGCCAACCTTGGCGGTAATCGAAAGGCTGGCCGTTCTTAGGCGTGAGCTGGCCGGGCATGTTGAAACTGGCGAAGCGTTCGCTCGGCCTGCAGTGCCCGTGCGGAGGCCATGAACTCCATGGAACCTATCACCGAGTCCCGTTTCATCCTTTATCGCGACCAGCAGAGCTACCTCGACGATGGCTGGCAACTGACACCGCAGCGCGGACGCCACGCGACGTTCGGCGTGATCGCTAGTAGACCAGCCCAGCAAGTGCCATTGCTAAGGACATGATATGACCATGCACTTGTTCATTCGTAAATCTGATGGCGCACCAGTCTGCGCCGTACAGTACAATGGACCGGCATCGGTCGATCTGATCATGGACATGATCGGGACCATGGGCGTCAACAACACCGAGATCGGATTGCTAACTCCCTTTGGCTATGCGCGCAAAGGGGAGTGGGTAGTGAAAGGCCGTCGAGATACTGCGTTGATCGTGACGAACGACGTGTTCCATGACAAGTACTCACCTCCGACCTTCAGCTGACCCCTGCCACCAAAAAAAAAGGTACTCCCTGGGCCATAATCAAATGTGGGTAAAAAAGGCACGGCATAGCCCCCGTCTGACGCTCAAAAACTGCCTAAGCAAGCCTGCCTAAGCAAGCCCAAAAATCAAGTAAGAACCCCCCGTAACTCGTTGAGTTACCGAGAAATCATTCGGGCGATATCCTGTGTGCTTAGGCATAATTATGCCTAAGCAGAATGAGGCCATCATGAACGATGCCGGCGAAACTCAACGCCAGTTTGCGCGACGTGTCGGATTGTCCAATGGTCGTATTGCACAGCTTGCTAAGGACGGATTGCCGCTGCTGTCTTCGGGGCGGATTGATGTTGATGCGGCGTTGACGTGGC
>JBAXKX010000062.1:0-12934 GCA_037135115.1 Rhodospirillaceae bacterium | reverse complement strand
CCCATCGATGGCCGTATCGGTGGCCATTTGGTCAGCATCGGCAGCCTGATTGTTGGCGGTGCCAGCGCCACTACCACATTGCTTGCCACTATCGTTTCCCTTGACCCCGTTCATTTGCTGTTTGACGTCAGCGAATCCGACCAGTTGGCCTATAGGCGGGCAATGGCGGCGGGCACAGCCCAGTCCTTAGCAAGTAAATCAGCGCGCGATGGTGTGGTGACGGTGGAGGCCCGGTTGGCCGACGAGCGTGCTTGGGGGCGAAGCGGCCGGCTTGATTTCATCGACAACCAGATCGACAAGGGAGCGGGGACGCTGCGTATGCGCGCGGTGTTCCCCAATCCCGACCAGCTGTTGATACCTGGCCAGTTCGCCCGGATACGGGTGCCGTTTTCCCAACCTCACCCGGCGAAACTGGTGCCTGACCGCGCGGTGATCACCGATCAGTCGCTAAAGCAGGTGATGACCGTTAAAGAAGATGGCACGGTGGCGCCACGGCCGGTTCAGCTCGGGCCGATGTTTCGGGGCTTGCGAGTCGTGCGCGGCGGGCTTAGTGCCAATGATAGCGTGATCATCGACGGACTGATGCGGGCACGACCGGGGGCCAGGGTTACGCCACATCCCGGCAAGATCGAACCCGATCCCAACGCCGACTAAGCCGGAGCCGGCGCCATGAAAATATCGCACTTCTTTATTGACCGGCCGATTTTTGCCGCCGTGCTGTCGATTGCCATCACCCTGCTCGGTGGCGTCGCCTTTTTTGCGCTGCCGGTCGCTCAGTATCCTGAAATAGCGCCACCGACCATTGTAATCAATACTAGCTATCCGGGCGCTTCGGCCGATGTCGTCGCGGCGACGGTGGCAACTCCACTGGAATTGCAAATCAACGGCGTTGAAAACCTGCTGTATATGGTTTCTCAGGCGACCGGCGACGGCAATTTGTCGCTGACCGTAGTCTTTGCACTCGGCACGAATCTCGACACCGCTCAAGTATTGGTTCAGAACCGAGTGGCCATCGCTACGCCTCGTCTTCCTGCTGAGGTTCAGCGCAACGGCATCACGGTGAAGAAAAATTCACCGGATATGCTGATGGTAGTACATCTTTACTCTCCAGATGACTCCCGTGATCGGTTGTACCTGTCGAACTACGCGACGCTCCAAGTCAAGGATGTGCTGGCTCGGGTGCGCGGTGTCGGTGACTTGCGGGTATTCGGTGCCCGCGACTATTCGATGCGGATCTGGCTCGATCCTGCGCGGGTGGCGGCGCGCGGTTTGACCGGGTTGGAGGTGGTGCAGGCGCTTCAGGCCCAGAACATCCAGGTTGCGTCCGGCGTGCTCAATCAGCCCCCGATGGCGGCGCAAGGTGCCTTTCAGCTCAACGTCCAGGCGCTCGGTCGGCTCTCCGATACCTCCCAGTTTGAGGATATCGTGGTCCGCACCGATGCCGCCGGCCGGGTTACCCGTGTTAGCGATATTGCAAGAGTTGAACTTGGGGCGCAGGACTACAGCGCCCACGGCTACCTCGACCGCAGGCCTGCGGTGCCGCTGGTGATTACTCAGTTACCCGGCACCAATGCGCTATCTACCGCCGAGCGGCTTAAGCTAGCCATGGCCGAACTATCGCGGTCGTTTCCGCCCGGTGTCGCCTATGACATTGCATACAATCCGACCATTTTCATTGCCCAATCGGTTGACGAGGTAATTCACACTATATTCATCGCCGTCCTGCTGGTGGTGGGCGTGGTTATTTTGTTCCTTCAAAACTGGCGTGCCTCGATCATTCCTATCGCCGCCATTCCGGTCTCATTGATCGGCACCTTCCAAGTGCTGGCGGCTTGCGGCTATTCGCTCAACAACCTTTCGCTGTTTGGTCTAGTGCTGGCAGTCGGAATTGTTGTGGATGACGCTATAGTTGTGGTGGAAAATGTCGAGCGCATGATCCGTAATGGCTTGGAGCCGCTAGATGCCGCCCATCAGACGATGGACGAGGTCGGTGGCGCGCTTATCGCTATTGCCCTGGTGCTGACCGCAGTTTTTATTCCCGCAATTTTTATTCCCGGCATCACTGGCCAGTTCTTCCGCCAGTTTGCTGTTACCATCGCGACGGCTACGGTGATTTCGTGTTTCGTCTCGCTGACACTCAGCCCTGCGCTATGTGCATTGCTGTTCAAGCCCCGTGACTCGCATGGGAAGAGGCCGTCATTACTGCTGCGTCCCGTTGTGGGATTTTTTAGAGGTTTCAATGTCGGTTTCGAGTGGTTGGCCAGTGTCTATGCCGGTCTGACCAAGCGGCTGGTGCGAATGGTCTTGCTGATGCTGATTGTCTATGCTGGCCTGATCGGACTGGCTGGCTGGGAGTTCAATCGGGCGCCCACCGGCTTCATTCCCCTGCTCGATCAAGGCTATTTGATCACGGTGATCCAACTGCCGCCGGGCTCGTCGCTGGCCCGCACCGATGCCGTGGTACGGCGGGCGGCGGCGATTATTCTTGAAACTCCTGGCGTCGCTCACGCCATTCCTTTTGCTGGCTTTGACGGCGCGACCTTTACCAACGCCTCTAATGGCGGAGCCATCTTCACGCCGTTACAGTCTTTCGCCGAGCGTGCGGCTCAGGGCCTGCCAGCCAATGTCATTATGACTAATCTCCGCAAAAGGCTGGGGGTCATAGAAGAAGCCATGGTTATTGTGGTGCCGCCGCCGCCGGTGCGCGGTATCGGTACAGCTGGCGGTTTCAAGATGATGATCCAGGATAAGCGTGGTCGCGGCCCGGTCGCCCTTGAGGCAGTAACGCAGGAAATGGTGGCGGCGGCCAATCGTATCCCGGGCTTAACATCGGTATTCTCGCTGTTTAATACTCAAACTCCCAAGGTTTATGCCGACATAGATCGGGTAAAAGCTCAGATGCTGGGGGTTCCAGTGGAGAGGGTTTTCAAGGCCATGGAGGTTTACGTCGGATCAACCTTCGTCAACGAGTTTAATTATCTTGGCTATACCTTTCGCGTCATTGCCCAGGCGGATGAGTCCTTCCGCCAGACCGTTCGCGATTTGGCTGCGCTCAAGACCCGCAATGACCGGGGCGCCATGGTTCCGCTCGGTGCCGTCGTCAGTTTTCGCGACATTACCGGGCCATATCGGGTGCCGCGCTATAATCTTTATCCGGCGGCAGAGCTTCAAGGCAACACTCTTCCCGGTGTATCAACTAGTTATTCACTGGCAGCCATGGAAAAGCTGGCGGCCGAGCTGCTGCCCGATGGTTTCGGTTATGAATGGACCGAACTGGCACTTCAGGAAAAGGCCGCCGGCAACTCCGGAATGCTGGTGTTCATTGCCTCCGTGGTCTTTGTCTTCCTGGTGTTGGCCGCCCAATATGAGAGTTGGGCACTGCCGCTTTCGGTGATATTGATCGTGCCTATGTGTTTGCTGGCGGCGGTCAGCGGCCTGCTTGCGAGTGGCATGGACATCAACATTCTGGCCCAGGTCGGCTTCGTGGTGCTGATTGGCCTTGCCGCCAAGAACGCGATTCTGATCGTTGAGTTCGCTCGTCAGGCCGAGGAACAGGGCATGACACGGTTCGAGGCGGCGGTTCATGCTGCCCGCACCCGGCTGCGCCCGATTCTGATGACTTCGCTTGCCTTTGTATTCGGGGTGTTGCCATTGGTTCAGGCGGTCGGTGCTGGTGCCGAAATGCGGCGGTCTTTGGGAACCACCGTTTTTTTCGGCATGTTGGGCGTTACCGTCTTTGGCTTGATCTTTACGCCAATCTTTTATGTGACCGTCCGCAGCTGGTTCGGTTCAAAGCCGGCACCGGTTAATAGTCCCACTCGGCCTTAATCCCGATTTGGGGATCGGCATGGACGCCGACGCCGACTTCGGCTTGGAGGGAGTCGCTGATCCCGACTTCGACCTTGGCCCGACCGCTGTCTGCGGCCAAACCCTGTTGGACCCCAACATAAACATCTGGGGCCATGTAACGGCCAGCTTCGACGGCGCCTGTGGTCTTGCTTCCGGCGGCGCTGGTGCTGGTGGAGCTGGTGACGCCGAGCCGGTCAACCCTGAGGGCGCGACGGACCCGGTCCACGACGCTGGAAGCAAGACCGACACCGGCTAACTGAGTGGCGGAATTGGCGAATTGAATCGCGTCGAGAGCGCCTAGTCGCGAAACTGGCCGGTCGAAAAGTACTCGTGCCAGCACCTCATCTTGAGGCAGGGGTGGCACCGAGGTCAGGGTGAGCCGGGGGGCGCGAGCGGTGCCGCCGAGCTGAACTTGAGCAGTGATGCCGGCGGTTTTGATCTCTGCCAGCAGGTTGAGGTCGGGGTTAATTTCGCCGGCGGTGCCACTATCCGCAAAATCGATCGTCCCGTGCTTGAACAGGAATTCTTTGCCGAGGATGTTCAGCTTACCCCGCAACATGGTAAGCGTACCCTTGATCAAGGGCGCGTGCGCCACGCCCGCGACTTTCATCGCGCAGCTGAATTCGCTTTCAAGTCCTCTTCCATGGACAAATACTTGACCGGGGGCGGTCACAGTCAAGTCCAGGATAATTCCTGACGGAGCGGCTGGAATCGAGAACGGCAAACCGGCCGCCGGACTCTTGGTTGATGTTGATGCCGCAGTTGAGGCCGCAGTTGAAGCTGCCGGTGGGGCAGTAATACTGATGACGGTGCCGGGGACTGCAACAGGTTTGCGGTGTGGAACCTTGAGGTCACCTACTTTGATGTCATCTACTTTAAGATCAACTACCTTAAGGTCAACCACCTCTGGGGGCAATTGATCGGGCAGCCGGATGTCGGCTCGCCGGACCACGACCGAGCCGGTCAGCCGGGATTCACGCATGTTCCCGTTCAGCGCGAGTTCGGCGTCGACATCGGCGGTTGCAATATCCGTATCGAGCAGTCGGGCATTCATGGCTGTTAGATGGAAGTCGAGGCTGTCGGTACTAGCGGTTCCCCCACCCGGCAGCCGCGCTGTGCCGCTGGCGCTGACGACACCACCGTTGCTTGCCCGGCCGGAGAAATGCTCGATGGTGAAGGCTTGGCCGTTTCCGGTTAGTACGGCGTTGATATTGCCGATCACCGCCCCCATCGCCTGATTCTCATAGTGTCCGTCTTCAACAATCATACGACCGTTGATCTGCGGTGATTGTACCTTGCCGGCCAGCGTGAAATTCACGCCAAGATGGCCCGCTAGGCGATCGCCGCTGGCGGCTAGCGCGTCATTGAGTACCGCCAGTCGAATATCACCGGTGACGCTGCCATGCAGATCGCCGTTAGCGGGCAGGTCAAGGCTGAGTGGAACAAGCCGTACGGACAGGGGCAATTCGCCATTATAATGCAACTCGCCACCACTTTTGCCGATACGGGCGTCACCCTCAGTCGTCAGCACGCCGCCGCGCCAACGGGCGATAAGCTTGCCGCCAATGCCCGGCGCGGCGTTTCTTGCAGCTTGCATTTTGCCCAAGTCTTGAAAGAGCAGTGTCGCGTCGCCACGTGGATCAATCAGGCTGCCCGAAAGGGTCACGGTGCCGTCGAGCTGCCCATCACCTGCCAAATAAGGAACGAGCGGGGCCGGGGCAAACATTCGCAATGGCTCCAAAGCCAGCTTGGTTATCTCTAACCGCCCCTTCAGTCCGTCCGGGCCAACACTGCCCTCCGCTTCGATGTGGGAATTCTTCGCGTTAATGTGGAGAATGCTTAAGGAGGTCTGATCGCCGCCGATGCTTATGGTCGCAGGTCTAACCAAGATTAGCGGCATCCCGCCGGGTCTGGCGGCCAAACGGGCCAGCGTAACCTGGATACTGTTGTTGTTGCGAGAAACAGTTCCTGCCAATTCAAGTTCGGGCGGCTGTCCCTCCGCTCCAGGAGCATTCACTTGAAATGATGCGGAGTTAAGATCTCCTTCGGCACCGGCCGTAAATCCCGACACCTCGAGTCGCCCGATTTTGAGTGCCTTGGCCGTCAGCATCACCGTGCCGGCAACTCGACCTGACATCAGGGCCAAGGGAGATTCGGCGTTGATTGTACTCCTGATATCGATTTCCCCAGCGCTTAGGAGCCCAGCGCTTAGGGGACCAGCTGCTTCGATCCCACGTTGGCGCAAAGATATAAGGCTAACCACGATTTGCGCCACCGTGCGATCACCTCGCCGGCCCACCGTCAAATCTAAATTCGCCCGACCGCGCAGCTGGCTTCCGGTAAACGCCGCCAGTGTTGCTAGGTCGGTGGCTTGGCCAGTCAGTTGACCGGACAAAGTCGAGCCATCCAGCGCCAGCCTTATCGCGCCGGACAACCGGTTCTCGCCTTGGAGGATCAGCAGGTTGGTCAAGGCTACGGCCTTGCGATCGGGAGTAGGGGCTATGGTCGCCGCAGCCGACAATTCTCGGATGTGCGGCGCTCCGGCCGCGATCTTGAGTTTTAGCGCAATGCGCGGAGCCCCCGGCAGCTCGGTCGCCTCGATGTCAAGCGTACTGTTTCCGAGATCCTGGCCGTTGGCGATAAGTCTGGTTACGGTCAGTTTTGCCGTGCCGCGAACATTCCCGGGCGGGCCGGTAAAGCGGGAGTGAACCATAGCGGCACCGCTCAGCGCATCGATGCCGAACGACTCGGCCAGTTCGTTCAATTGCGGCACCTGCATCGCAGCCTCCGCAACAAGGTTTCGATTAACGATGTCGGCACTCGCAGTGGCGGAAAACTGTTTGCCATCAAAATGCCAGTCTCTAGCGTGGATGGCGCCTTGCTCATCCAGTACAACCGAGCCAACGACGCGCACATTGTCTCCAGCCAATACGGCGAAGCTGCGGCTAAGCCTGGCCATTTCGCTACCAAGGTTGCCGGCATTTCCCGAAATATCCACCCGTCCGCCGCCACGCCCGGCCTGGAGTTTGAAATCGAGGTCGGCAACGCCGGAAAGCGGTAGGCCAATCGGTCCAAGCAGCCGGGTGAGGTGGTTGACGCTAAAATGGCCCGTCGCGGCTAACTGTCCATCCCGGAATGACAGCAGCCCTGCTCCGGTTAGCTTGCCGGCTGCGATCACTAATGAAATCTTACTGAGTTTAAGAAAAGTGCTGCCGGGCTGGGTGGTCGCGGTAGCGTTTAGCTGCGCGTGGGGGCCAATAAGTCGCGTAACGGTAGAGTCAGAGCCGGTAAGATAGGCGATTTTAGCTTCTATATCGATGTTGCGTGCGCCGTTAATTGTGGCGGGCGGAGTGGAAGTTAAACTGGCCGTCAATTCACGGGCGATCAGGCCGCCACCCTCAAGTTCGCCAAGCTTGACGGCGAGATTGAGCGTGGCCTTGGTCAGCGGGCCAACGAGTGAGCCATCAAGGCTGGCAACGCTCCAGCGGCTTTTATTCGGGATCAGCCCCGCCGCTATCAGTGGGCCGGCTGCCAATGCTCCTTTTAACCGCAATGAAATTTCACCGGTGGCCGTATTAAGTAGGCCTTCGGGGGCAAGGCTTCCGGCGGCGATGGCGATGCGGGTTGGTGGGGCCAACGTCAGACCGCCCTCATTGTCGGCTAGCATTTCCAGCGTAACTTGCGGTGTCGTGCCGATCAGTGATGCCCACCTCGGCTGAAACAGGCGTGTCACGTCGCCGCCGCCAATGATGGTGATTCGATAGCCGCCGGTTTCGCGACGGACCGTGGCTGTGGCGGTCAGCGCCGTTTGCTCGCCGGCCCGGGAGGTCAGCTGGCCGCGCCAGTCGGAAAGCGGGGCACTACCGACGGCGCTGAAGGTCAACGCCGGCAGATTTCGCAGGTTCAAGGCCCGCGCCAGTACTCCGCCCGCCGGTTCGGTTAGTGCAAGATCAAGGTCAAGCTGGTCGGCACCGGGGGCGTAGCCAAGCCGAAGATGGCCGCTACCGTCTTGGCCATCGCGCCGGGTCAGGGTAAGCTCGGCCAATTGGGACTCGCCGCGTCTACCGAAATGGGCTTGGCCCTCGACATGGAGCACGGCCGGGTTCCCCCCAAGCATGGCCGCGCCCAGCGCCATTTCTTCAACCACCAGCCGGCGTACTACGCCAGGAAGCGTCAGCCCGGCTGCGGCAGTAGTTGCAGCCATCGCCTCAGCTACTGCCTCAGCCACCGCCTCAGCCATCGCTGCCGCCGTCAGTGGGGCAGTCGCCGTCAGTGGGGCAGTCGCCGTCAGTGGGGCAGCCACCGCCTCAGCCATTGCAGTCGCCGTCTGGGGCGGACGGGTCATCTCCAGGCGATCAACCGTCAGGTCGGCAATCTCGATCCGGCCCGCAAACAGGGCGCTTGCGTTCAGTGTTAGGGCGGTGCGCCGCGCCATCAGCCAGCGCCCCTTGTGGTCGGATACTCCGATATCGTTCAGAATGATGTCGAACGGCACCTGCCCCTCGATGGCACCGATGGTCACATCGACACCGGGAGTGCTGGCCATGACCGCCGCCCATCTGGCTGCAGCGCTCCGCCCGTCTTCACCCTGAAGCCACAAATACAGTCCACCTGCCGCAAGCGACATCGTTCCGGCCAGCCCGCAGCCAACCAGACCCACCACCACCGCAACCCTGCGGGCTCGTGCCATACAGGTCAAAATGCTTGCCCCAGGCTTAGATAGACTTGAAAGGGATGGTCGTTGCGACGTCCCCGCACCGGCAGGCCGAAATCGAGGCGCAGCGGCCCGAATCCTGTATAATAGCGCATTCCTAGCCCGCTGCCCAGGCGCAAGCCTTCCGCCAGTTTGGGTAGGGAGCTGGTGTAGACATTGCCGCCGTCGATGAACGGGACCACGCCTAAATCCTCGGTGATTCTTATCCGTAGTTCGACGCTGGTCTCAACCAGCGAGCCACCGCCCAGCGGGTCGCTAGCTGCGTTAACCGGGCCGACAGCCTGGTAAGCATAGCCTCGGATCGAGCCGCCGCCGCCGGCAAAGAAGCGTTTGTCGGCCGGTAGCCCGGTGGTGTCGTCGCCGAAAATGCTGCCGAACGAGATTCGGCCGGCGGCGACCAAGTGGCCATCGGTGCCAAGATCGTAATAACTGCTCTGTGTGATTCTGTTCACCACAAAACTACGGCCACTGACACCGAATCGCAGCCAGGGCGTGCTCTCCAGCGCTAATCGATAGCCGGTGGTAGGGTCAATAAGGCTGTCGGAGCAGTCGTAGGCCAGGGACAGCGGCGTCCCGGCCAAGGTTGCGGTGGAAAAACGGGCGGTATCGCGGAGGTTGGAGTGGTCGCCGGCTATGCCCCAACCAAGGGTCAGATGCCGAGACAAACGTGTCTCGATCCGGGCCTGGGTGATCAATGCCTGACGGTGGTAGGCGCGGGGATGCTCATTGATGCCAGCGCCGGTTATCACCAAGTCCTGGTTGACCCGGCCGAAGTCGGGGGTGCGCAGCTCGCCGTTAAGCTTCTCGTCGGCCAGTTCAAGCCCGCTTGCCGATAGGGTGCGTGGACTCAGCCGGCTAAGTTCGGCGCCGATGCGCAGGCTCTCGCCGCCGCCAAACAGGTTGCGGTGGCCCCAATAGGCTTGCCCGCCCAGTCCTTCCGAGCTTGAAAAGGTTGCGCCAAGCCCGATCAGGCGGCGTTTGCGCTCGGTTACGGAAATGTTGACGGTATGGCTGCCGTCAGGCTCGGCACTTTCCCCAATAGTGAGACGCACTGTCGAGAACACGCCCAGCCCGATCAGTCCAATTCTGGTTCGCTCGATCAACTCGGGGCTATAAAGCTCGCCAGCTATCCAGGCAACTCGGCCCTTGACCAGCGCCGGGTCGACCTGCTCTTGGCCACTGACAAGCACTCCGCCCAGCCGGACCACCGGCCCGGCATCAATGGTCAAGGTCACGTTCATTGTTTTAGTGGCACGGTCGATTTCGACAAGCCGCGCGGTGGATTTGGCAAAGGCGAAGCCGGCTCTGGCAAACGCATCAATAGCCCGCTGTTCGGCCGCCACCACCAATGGCCCTCGCGCGGGAAGGCCGGGGCTGAGGCCCAGGTGGGCCATGCCCATGCCTAGGTTGCTGGATGCGACCGGGGGCGTAGCTATGGGTAGAGTTGTCCCCGGTGCCGCCACCACCTCAACCCGGCCAAACCCATAGACTGGACCAGGATTTACCTTGATGGTGACTGTCGGTTGAATATCGTCGGAGGTTATTTTGATGTCGAGACTACCGTCGTAATAACCCTCTGACCGCAGTGCCGCCAAAAGGCGCTCGCTGTCGCCATCGGCACGTCGCCTGAGGCCAGCCTCGCTCGGTGCTGTCTCGTCCTTTAGCTTGATTAGGGTTGAGGTTGTGTCCAACAGTCCGCGCAATCTGTTAATCTCAGGCCCAGACATTTTAGGCCCAGTCATTTCAGGCCCAGTCATTTCAGGCCCAGTCATTTCAGGCCCAGTCATTTCAGGCCAGATCATTTCAACCGTATACGCTTCCGCCCTGGCCGGCATCGCGCCGTCTATGGCTACGGCTGCGGCGATGACCAGAAGCAATGCCAAGGGGGGCGACGATCGGCCGAGCAGACCCGCCAATCCCCGCCAATCAAGGTTGATATGTGATCGCAGCTTGTTCATCCGACCCAATTAATACCATCAATCGATGACCTTGGACAGCTGCACGTCCGTTGCGCCTTAGCGGCGCTGTCGCTTCGGTCTTTGGTGTTGTATGGTGAGGGCGGCCAGAATAGTTAGGCCAGAACAGTTAGGCCGGAACTTTGATGAGGTGGGGTATGACGGTTGGCGCGATGCAGGAGCTTTTTCGCTGGGAAGATCCGCTGCTGCTGGAGGACGGGCTAAGTCCGATAGAGCGCCGCATTCGCAACACCGCCCGCACCTACTGCCAGGAGCGGTTGATGCCGCAGGTGTTGGAAGATTACCGGCACGAACGCTTTGATCGGGCGATCATGGCGGAAATGGGCGAGCTTGGGCTTCTAGGTGCCCCGCTCACTGGTTATGGCTGCGCTGGGGTCAATCACGTCGCCTATGGCCTGATAGCTCGTGAAGTTGAGCGCGTGGACAGTGGCTATCGCACGGCGCTAACGGTTCAATCAAGTTTGGTCATGTATCCGATTCACACCTATGGCAGCGAGGATCAGCGCCGCCGCTACCTGCCATTGCTGGCGAGCGGTGAGTTAATCGGCTGCTTTGGCTTATCTGAACCGGATGCCGGCTCCGATTCTGCGGCCATTTCCGCTTATGCGTGCTCGCAACCCGGCGGTGGGTATTTGCTGTCGGGTATCAAATCCTGGATCACTTGCGCGCCGGTTGCCGATCTGTTCATCGTCTGGGTCAAGTGTGATGAAGGCGACATCCGCGGATTTATCCTGGAGCGGGGTATGCCTGGTCTTTCTACTCCGGTAATCGAAGGCAAGTTCTCGATGCGCACTTCGCCCACTGGTCATATCGTCATGAATGAGGTTCCGGTATCGGCAAGTCAAATTCTGCCCTGCATAGGAGGTTTACGTGGGCCGTTGGGCTGTTTGAGTGCCGCCCGTTACGCTATCGCCTGGGGCGTTATGGGTTCGGCCGAGTTTTGCTATCATGCGGCTCGCGACTACGTGCTCAAACACCAAGCGTTCGGGAGGCCGCTGGCGGGAACCCAACTGGTCCAGGAAAAGCTGGCCGATATGCAGACTGAAATCGCCTTGGGCCTTAACGGAATGCTGCAACTCGGGCGGATGATCGACGCCGACAAGGCCGCGCCCGAGGCGATTTCACTGATGAAGCGCAACAACTGCGGCAAGGCCCTGGACATCGCTCGCACCGCCCGTGAGATTATGGGCCGCAATGGCCTTGTCGATAGCAATCATGTGATTCGACATGTTCTCAATCTAGAGGCCGTAAACACTTGCAATGGTACGCAGGACATTCATGCCTTGATTATGGGGCGGGCGATTACTGGCATTCCGGCGTTTTAGTCCAGATCCGACTCAGGCGCGGGCTGAGGCCGGGAGGATGGCAGCGACGTCGGGTGGGAACTATATTCAAGTGCCGCAGTCCAGAAGCGTTCAAGTCTGTGCATGATCATGTTGCATTGCTCCAGCTCGTCGCTATTGAAACCGGCAGCATTAAGAGCAACGATTTGGCGTTCAAACATCAGCTTGATTCGATCTCGCAGGTTCAGCCCCTTTTCGGACAGGCGGACACGAACCGAACGGCGATCATGCGGGGAGCGTTCCTGGCCGAGGTATCCATTCTCGACCATCTTTTTGACATTGTACGAGACATTAGACCCCAAATAGTAGCCTCGCGCGGTCAGTTCGCCGACTGTCATTTCCTCGGGGCCAATATTGTAAAGTATAAGGCTCTGCACATTATTTATATCCTGAATGCTGAGGCGATCTAGTTCATTCTTGAGGACTTCAAGGAAATGCCTATGCAACCGCTCTATCAAAAGGATGCTCTCATAATATGGCTGATGCACAATTGTCTCCTGTGGCATGACCCGGTTAGAATCTGAGTTTTCCGGGAAAGTTTTTCATGTGCGGATAATAAACACAAGTCAAGGCCTTCGCATCGGCCAATTTGGCACAAGGCGAAAATTTCTGCCTGAGCGTTGCTTAAATCGCGCACCGAGTACAGGTTAAGGTAGTTTCATTTCGTGAGTAAGGTCTTGAAAAGGGTGTTTTGATGTAATCCTCTCACTCGCACCCTGCGAAGGGGGGCGCGTTGAATCAGATGATGGTGCGGTCGAGAAGACTCGAACTTCCACAGGATTTCTCCCACAGCGACCTCAACGCTGCGCGTCTACCAGTTCCTCCACGACCGCATATCCTCTGGTATCCCCTCTCGGGTGGCCGGAGATAGCAAATCCCCGGGGCCGGCGCAAGGGTGATCCTAATCAAAATTCGTGCAGGCCCGGATATCGGTCCTGCCCACCCCCCATTGCCCGAACCGGGCCTTGTAGTTCTCGATGATTTCGGTCAGCGCCCGCCACTGGCCGGGGGTGCCGCGATGGCCCAGCGTCACCACCCGCGAGCGCTCGGTG
>JBAXKX010000061.1:0-13065 GCA_037135115.1 Rhodospirillaceae bacterium | reverse complement strand
CCCTTCATGGGCGCGAACGCCTGCTTGTGCCGCCGCTTTCGCCAACAGCTCCGCATCGGGCTCGGTGGGATCTGGCGCGGTCGCCAGTAGGTCGATACCGGTGTAAATGCTAAAGGCTT
Organism: Rhodospirillaceae bacterium; assembly: GCA_037135115.1. GTDB lineage: Bacteria > Pseudomonadota > Alphaproteobacteria > Azospirillales > Azospirillaceae > BOG-933. The sequence goes on along the minus strand of JBAXKX010000061.1, from coordinate 12,946 downwards.
CGGCTACCGTTAGCGTCTGCCATTCGTCATACGGGTCGCAGTCAACGCCCCTAAACAGCAGGCGCGTACAGCCGGCGGCCTCCGCTGCCGTACGTACCAGGGCGATGCAGTCATCAATCAGTGCATGATAGCCGCATCCGGCCCGATACCATTCAAGCATGGTAAACTCAGGGTGATGGGTTGGCGAACGTTCGCCATTGCGAAAGACGCGGGCAAGCTGGAACAGCCGTGGCAGGCCCGCCACCAACAGCTTTTTCATGGCGAATTCAGGGCTGGTATGGAGAAAGAGGCCGCGCCGGAGACAGGGATCGGCACTCAGTAACTCGGTAGCAAAAGCCTGTAGGTGCGGCTCCAATCCAGGTGAAACTTGAAGCGCCGGTGTTTCAACTTCTAAGAAGTCTCTGGTGGTGAAGAAATTGCGTGTTGCCGCAGTAATTTTGTTACGGGCTGCCAAATATGGGCGTTTTAACGCCATTGAATCAGGATGCCACCAGGGCTTTTCCCTTGAACCGCCAAAAGCCGATGGCTTTTGGAAAACGTTAGTTGGCACTTTTGCAAAGGCCTTTCAAGTGATAAAGCGTTTCCAATGCTTCACGCGGAGTTAGATCGTCAAGATTAAGTTGGTTGATGGCCTGTTCTATTGGTGATGGTTTGATTGGGTCTTCGTAAATTGCAACACGTTGGCGTCGCGCGGCGGAAAATAGCGGTAGGTCGTCGGCCAAGCGGGAAATCATGCTGCCCTGGTTGCTTGATTCGAGGAATTTTAGCACCTCCTCGGCTCTGATAATTACGGTCTTCGGCAAACCGGCCAACCTCGCTACATGAATACCATAGCTGCGATCAGCCGACCCAGCCGCGACCTCATGAAGAAAAATCACGTTTCCATGCCACTCTCGGATCAGCATAGTGTGGCAAACCAAGTGTGGCAGTTTAGCGGCCAATTGGGTCAGCTCATGATAATGCGTGGCAAATAAGGCGCGGCAGCGGGTGGTCTCGTGAAGATGCTCGACGCAGGCCCACGCAATCGATAGGCCGTCGAAGGTAGCGGTGCCGCGGCCAATTTCGTCCAAAATAACTAGGGCGCGCGGCCCAGCCTGATTGAGAATAGCCGCCGTCTCGACCATCTCGACCATGAAGGTCGAGCGACCGCGGGCTAAATCGTCTGCGGCACCGACTCGGCTGAACAGCCTGTCCACCGTGCCAAAGTGGGCCGATGTTGCCGGAACATAGCTGCCCATCTGGGCGAGAATAGCGATAAGGGCGTTCTGGCGGAGGAATGTACTTTTGCCCGCCATGTTAGGCCCGGTCAGCAGCCATAGCCGCCGCTCGGAGGCAAGGTCGCAATTGTTGGCGACGAAGGCAGGGCCATTCGACGCATTAAGCGCCGCCTCGACTACGGGGTGGCGCCCGCCTTGTATGTTAAACGTCAGGCTATCATCTACTACCGGTCGGCACCAACGGCGCTCCTCGGCGATGGTTGCTAGTCCGCAGGCGACATCAATGGTTGCAAGCGCACGAGCGAGTGTCGTCAGACTGTCGACTCTGCCTATTATCTCGGCAACCAGGGTATCGAACAGTTCAAGTTCTAGGCCCACCGCCCGCTCACCGGCCTCATTGAGCTTGCGTTCCATGTCCGCCAGTTCGACAGTACCGAAGCGTACGGCGCTGGCCATTGTTTGGCGATGAATGAACAATTCGCGGGCGCGGCCGGTCATCAGCTTGTCGCCATGGGCCGTGCTGACCTCAATGTGATAGCCGAGCACGTTGTTGTGCTTGATTTTTAGGCTAGGTACCGCTGCCGCCTCGGCGTATTTCGACTGAAAACAGGCGATCAGGCGCTTGCCTTCGTCGCGTAAAGTAACAAGTTCGTCAAGTACTTCCGAGTAACCACGGGCGATAAAACCGCCGTCACGGCTTTGCTGCGGAAGCTCAGGTGTCAGCGCCCGGCTCAGGCGATCGGCCAGAACCTGATGGCCATCTCCCGGTTGGCCGAGATCGCGTTTGACCTGGGCGATGCCTTCGGGGCATGGGGCAAGGCAGGGCCGGTTCAGCAGGGTTCGAATTTCAACAGCGCATAATAAGGTATCGCGGACACAGGCCAGATCGCGTGGTCCGCCCCGGCCGAGCCCGATTCGGGATATCGCTCGTTCCAGGTCGGGAGCGCGTTTTAGGAACTCCCGGATATCGGTTCGCAAAGCCTCCTCGGTCAAGCAAAAGTCAACCATGTCAAGGCGGCGGTAGATAGCCGCAGGCCCGGTCAGTGGTGCAGAGAGATGGACCGCCAGCAGACGTGCTCCCGGCCCGGTGACTGTCCGGTCAATAGTCGCCAGCAGGCTACCACAGCGGTCGCCGGTCAGTGTTTGTGTCAGCTCCAAGTTGCGACGTGTAGCGCCATCAACCTCCAAAGTGGTGCCGGCCAAAATCCGGTGCGGCGGTGCCAGCACGGGCGCCCTGCCCTTTTGAGTAAGGTCGATGTACGAGGCGAGGGCGCCGACTGCCGCAATTTCGGCTCGACTGAAGGCTCCGTACGCATCGAGCGTCCCCACCCGGTACAGCTCCAGCAGACGTTTGCGGCCGTTCTCACTATCGAACCTGGCGTCGGGCTGGGCCGTCATCCGCGCCTTCCATTCGCCCCACAGTTCGTAAAGTTCGGGGCGCTGGACAAGACGATCGGGAACCAGCAGTTCACGGGGCTCAAGTCGGGACAAGGCTGCAGCCAGCCCGATTCGTTCTACTGTTTGCACCGCGACCTCGCCGGTGGAAAGATCGAGCCAAGCCAGCCCTAATTCGCCCCCCGACTCGGCCACCGCTGCCAGCAGGCTGGCGCTGCGGGCGTCCAACAGGTTGTCTTCGGTTATGGTGCCTTGTGTCACGATACGGACGCAGTCGCGGCGAACCACGGACTTGGAGCCGCGCTTGCGGGCCTCCGCCGGGTCTTCCATTTGTTCACAGATGGCCACCCGGAAGCCCTGGCGAACCAGGCGAAGAAGATACGACTCGTGGCTCAGCACAGGCACCCCACACATCGGAATGTCGGAGCCTTCGTGCTTGCCGCGTTTGGTCAGTGTGATACCGAGAGCGCCGGCCGCAGTTACCGCATCCTCGAAGAACATCTCATAAAAGTCGCCCATCCGATAGAAAAGCAAACAGTCGGAATGCTGCCGCTTGATTTCAAGAAACTGGGACATAACCGGCGTGATCAAGCCAGTTGCTAGGAATGGGGCTACCTCGGGTTGAGCTGCATCAGGTTGAGCTGCATCAGGTTGAGCTGGGGGCGATTCGGCGGCCATGGCTTCGACTTATGGTATTGCTTAACGCCCTGGCCGCCCCCGGGGTGGGAATTGGCTGGAGGTACTGAAATTTCCGGTGCGGCCCGCCGACGGCCTGTCAGACGATTGGGTCGGGGCGTCATCGGCGGCGTCATCGACCGGTGGCGGCATATTGTCGCGTTTTTTATTGGCCTCGGCCTCGGCTATTGTTGCTTCGAACTCACGGATACGCTCTCTTAAGGTCACAACCACTGCGCCATCGGGCTTGCGCGCGGTAAACTGTTCGAGATCATGCTTGAGGCGGGCAAGCTGATTCTTCATGCCCGCGATGTTGGGCTTGGTCCGTCCGACGTTGTATGCTCTTTCCTCGTACTTGCTCACGGCTGTCCTCCTGGTCAGTTTCGACCATACATTTTCCGGCGAAAGGGTGCGATGTCAAGTTGCACCTTCGCTGTTCCCGACGATTAAATCCAATATCCGAACTTGCTCTGTTTCGCCGTCGTCGAGCCCCATCACCTCGAACGCCGTCACTACTGCGCCCGGGTCGCAGCCACAGAAATCCGGTTCTCGTGGGGCGGCCGGTTCGGGTCCTTGGTGGGATGAAATCTCGGGCAAGTCATGCGGATCATCATAGTTAAGCTGGTGCGGCGGGGCAGGATCACCCTGACAAGGCGGACCATAGCCACCTCCTCCCGGCGTTTCGATCACCAACACATCGTTAACGGCCATTTCGGCCTGGCCGCACGAGACGATCATGGTCCGTCCGCCGTCGGCCCGTTCAATCCATGCGGATCCAGGCTTGGCGGGATAACCACCGCAAAGCCCGAATGGTGGTATCCGATGTCGGTTGGCCAGCAGAGCGGCCCTTATCGGCTGAAGAAAGCGAATGCGCCGGACGGTGCCGTCACCTCCCTGGAACCGCCCCGCCCCACCCGAGCCGGTGCGGATATGAAAGTCTTCAACCATGACCGGATAGCGCCATTCCAACACTTCTGGGTCGGTCAGGCGCGAATTCGTCATGTGGGTGTGGACGGCGCTGGTGCCATCAAAGGTCGAGCCAGCTCCTGATCCTCCGCAAATTGTCTCATAGTATTGATGCCGATCGTCGCCGAAGGTAAGGTTGTTCATGGTGCCCTGAGACGCAGCCATGATACCGAGCGCACCGTAAAGGCAGTCGGTGATGCATTGGGATGTCTCTACATTACCGGCGACCACGGCGGCGGGGTGGGACGGGTTAAGCATAGTTCCCAGCGGCACGATAAGGCGAAGCGGCCGCAGGCAACCTTCATTAAGGGGAATATCGGTGTTGATCAGGGTGCGGAAGACGTAAAGCACGGCCGCCTTAGTCACTGCCAGCGGCGCGTTGAAATTATCGGGCAGTTGCTCGCTGGTGCCGGTGAAGTCCACCGTCGCGGTGCGCTCATCCCGATTGATAGAAATCTTGACCTGGATGCGGGCACCGTTGTCCAACTCGACGGCGAATCGTCCGTCTTCAAGCAGGTCGAGTGCTTCACTCACCAGCTCGGCGGCGTTGTCCTGAACGTGGCCCATATAGGCGCAAACGGTTTCAAGGCCGTATAGATCGACTAGTCGCCGTAGCTCATGCCCGCCCTTCTCGTTGGCGGCGATCTGGGCCTTGAGATCGCCAATGTTTTGGGCAAGGTTACGTACCGGATGTGGCCCCGAGGTCAGCAGCGACTCCAGTTCGGTCGCGCGGAAATGCCCGCCCAGGACTAGCGGAAATGAGCTGATCAGGACCCCCTCGTCATCTATGCTTCGGCTGTCGGGTGGCATCGAGCCCGGGGTGGTGCCGCCGATGTCAGCATGGTGGCCACGTGAGGCGACGATAAACAGCAAGTTCCGCCCTGGCGTACCCGGCCCACCATCATCAAACACCGGCGTCACCACCGTGATGTCGGGCAGGTGGGTGCCACCGTGATATGGGTCGTTAAGCATAAAGACATCGCCTGGCCCCATGCCGTCGGTAGCCCCAGCTAGCACCGCGCGCACACTCTCGCCCATTGAGCCAAGGTGTACCGGCATGTGCGGAGCATTGGCAATCAGGCCGCCGGTTCGATCAAACACCGCGCAGCTAAAATCAAGTCGCTCCTTGATGTTGACTGAATAGGCGGTCTTTTCTAGAGTAAAGCCCATTTGCTCGGCGATCGACATGAACTGACTGTTGAACACCTCTAGCATTACCGGGTCTAGCTTGGCACCGGCGGCTGTTCGCGATGGCAAGGACTCCATGCGGCTAAGTACCAGATGGTTGAGCGGGGTAACGTCGGCCATCCAACCAGGTTCAATGACGGTAGATGCGTTGCGCTCGCTTATCAACGCCGGTCCGACCAGCCGGTTGCCGGGCAGCAAGGCGTCACGACTAAACACCAAGGACTTGCAGGCTCGCCCGCTCATGTAGGTGGCAACTGTCGCCAACCGGCGCGGTAAAGGCTGACCCGGCCTCACCCCTGCCGTTACCACTATTGGAGGGTCGGCGGCCCCAGCGCGACCGCTGGCCTCGACGGAGGCGGCTTCGACCACCAGGGCCTTGTCGGCCATGATAAAACCGTAGCGTTTGCGGTGGGCTTCGGTGAAAGCACCGACCAGTGCAGCCAGACCGGCGTCCCCGCCCGTCCCAGCGTCTACCACTAGTGCGGAATCTGTCCCCTCGTATTTGAGGTGAACTGAGTGCCGCAAAGATATTTGGGCGATGTCGATGCCCTGTCGCACAAGCTCAGCCATCCCCTCATCGGCCAGGGCTTCAAGCATGACGCCCAGCGTGACCATAAGTCCCGGCTTGAGCGGCTGCTCGACCGCGCGTTCGCGAATGACCACGGCGTCCGCAAGGCCGATGCCATAGGCCGATAGCACCCCGGCATGGGGATGGATAAACACCTGTTTTAGCCCCAGCGCGTCGGCAACGAGGCATGCATGTTGGCCGCCAGCCCCACCGAAGCTGACCAGTGTATGGTTGCCGACATCGTGCCCACGCTGAATCGAGACCTTTTTAATTGCGCTGGCCATGTTTTCGATCGCGATTCGCAAGAAGCCCTCGGCGATCTCGCATGGCGTGCGTCGGATGCCGGTCTTGCCTTCAATATCGGCGGCCATCTCCTCAAAGCGAGCATTAACGACAACGGCGTCAAGCGGTTGGTCGCCATTGGGACCGAACAGCTTGGGGAACAGCTCGGGCCGGAGCTTGCCGAGCATGACGTTGCAGTCGGTCACGGTTAGCGGGCCGCCGCGACGGTAGCTTGCCGGTCCCGGGTCGGCCCCGGCCGAATCAGGCCCAACCCGGAAGCGACTGCCGTCGAACCTACAGATCGAACCGCCGCCGGCCGCCACCGTGTGAATATCCAGCATCGGAGCCCGCAGGCGCACGCCGGCGACTAGGGTTTCAGCGCAGCGCTCAAACGTGCCGGCATAATGGAAGACATCGGTCGAGGTTCCTCCCATGTCAAAGCCGATGATGCGCTCGAAGCCGGCCACCAACGCAGTTCTCACTGCACCGACCATGCCGCCGGCCGGCCCCGACAGGACCGCATCCTTGCCGCAAAAGGCATGGGCGTCGGTCAGGCCACCATTCGACTGCATGAACTTTAGCGGGATACCGTTCAACTCGCGCGTCACGTTGGCTATATAGCGGCGCAAGGTCGGCGACAGGTAGGCGTCGGCCACCGTGGTTTCGCCGCGCCCGACCAGCCTCATCAAAGGGCTTACTTGATGGCTGGCGGAAACCTGGGTAAAGCCGATGGCGCGGGCCAGTGCTGCAACCTGAAGCTCGTGCGTCGGATTACGATAGCCATGAATAAAGACAATGGCACAGGCGCGTATCCCGTCGGCGTAGGCCATCTCAAGGGCGACTCGAGCCGCTTCGAGATCGAGGGGGCGCTCAATGCTGCCATCGGCTCGCAAACGTTCAGGAATCTCCAGCACGCGCCCGTAGAGCGGTGACGGCAGCACTATACGCTGAGCAAAAATATCGGGCCGATTCTGGCTGCCGATGCGCAACTGGTCGCCGAAGCCCTTGGTAATAACCAGTGCCGTAGGCTCGCCCTTGCGTTCCAAAAGCGCGTTAGTCGCAACTGTGGTTCCCATCTTGATCACAGCGACCAAGTCCGCTGGAACCGGCTGCCACTCGGTAAGGCCTAAGAGCTGCCTAATTCCGGCTATCGCCGCATCGGCATATCGGCCGGGGTTCTCCGACAAAAGTTTTGCGGTGACGATCTCGCCGTCCGGACGCCGACCCACCACGTCGGTAAAAGTACCGCCGCGATCGATCCAAAACTCCCACCGTTCGCCCCGAGCGCCTCCACTGGCGTCGTCCATGCCTTCCTCCAGTACCCTTCACCGAAGTGATACTGGCGATTTATCGTCTGGCGTCAACGGAGTTAGCACTTGGCCATGCAGCGTTAGCGTTTGGCCGTGCGGCGTTGCGTGCCGCAAGGTCAGATATATTGGCAGTTTTTGGCATGAAGCTGTCGAGGATTGCCGACATCAAGCCGGCGCCTTCATCAAAAGCCTCCAGCAAGAAAGAGATGTGATTCGGGTGATCGAGGCAAATTTTAACCCCAACTTCGCCGCTGTCGATCACCGCTTCCTTGGCGAAATGTCGGGCCAGGGCTTGCATCCGGCGATTTTCCAGCAAACAGATCACATCAACTATAAGAAGCCCCCGGTTGGCGGCGATGGTCAAAACGCGGCGCATAAGTGTGGTGCCGATGCCCTGACCCTGGAAGGCGCGTTCGACGCTGAATGCCGCCTCGCCACGACGGGGAAAAAGGCCACCGTCTGACCGCAGCTCGGCGGCAGCGCGTAACTCACCTTGATAAAAATCACCAATAACGATTGTATCATGCCAATTTAGTTGCAAACAGTGCTGCTCTACCACTGCGTCCGTAACCGTCCCGCCAAAGCGCAGATAACGGTCGACCCGGTCCAATCGCAAAAGATGCGCTTCGTAATAACCCATTTCTGTGGGTAGGAGCTTGCGGAGGGCGCTCATCTTGGTACTTTCTGCGTGATCGCTTAAGCGCGCTATTTGTGGGGAATTACCCCCAATTTTTACCGTTCACCAAACGTGGAGGTGGTAAAAAGCTTTTGGTGGAGCCTCTAATTGCCGCGCTAAAAAATTGATACTCTATATATAGTCATTCGAGCAATGCTCATATTGCAATGCTGCGATTCCGACACCAAACATAAGAAGCCGTAAAAAATACACAGTGTGACATTCTAGTTTTGCGATATTTTCCCAGATTTAGTTTTAATGTCGGCTGAAACACCCTTGAAATTTTCCAACATTCGTTAAGGTCGGGGATTTGGCGGCAATCTCACTAACGTTTGTGCCGCCAACCGGCAATATTGCGAAACTTTAACTGAGGTATTTGATAATTTGGCAACAGGCCCGGTAAGCTAGCGCTTCACAATGCCATGGAATGCGAATTCAGTTGACGCATCTGCCCCAGAGCTATAAATCTGGCTCTGGACGGGCAGTAGCGCAGCCTGGTAGCGCATCAGTCTGGGGGACTGAGGGTCGTGGGTTCGAATCCCGCCTGCCCGACCAAAAACCCCTAGTGAGTTAATGTTTTGGAGACTAGCCTGCGAGCCTCTGGCCGAGGCTGAATACAAGGTGGGGCACATCCATGGCCGCTATGGCTTCGGGATGCCGAGGTGGGCCAGGATCGCCGACAGAGACCTGCTAGTCTGAACCTGATTTTCCATCAGGATAGCCTGACCGGTTTTTAGGTCGGCTTGGCCTTTCTCCAGTGATGACAGCTTGGCGCTGTGTTCGGCTTGGCCTCTCTCCAGTGATGACAGCTTGGCGCTGTGTTCGGCTTGGCCTTTCTCCAGTGATGACAGCTTGGCGCTGTGGTCTGACAGTGTCAGTTCAACACAATCAATGCGCTCACCGAGCCTAGCTTCGACGCCATCAATGCGATCACCAAGGCGCTGCTCAGCCGCATCAAGTCGCCGCGCCGCCCTACGCTCCGCCGCATCAATGCGCTGCCCGAGCCCAATCGCGGCAGATTGAACGACAGCGATAACTGCCTCTTTGCTTACCAGTGGGTCGTCATCCGATTTAATGCGCGCGATAAATTTGTAGATTTCCTCAATGGTCGGTTCGGTCATGGTCGGCATCCTTCTACTTACCCTACTGTAACACATCGCCAAGGTCGCAGCGAGTCTAGTCTGGCGCAATTAGGTTACGCGAACGGAGCTATATTTACCTCCTCGCGTGTCCTTTGGGTCAGTAAGGCCGGGAGCCAATGGCCACGCTTTTTCCTTGACGGCTTCATCGGCTTCGTCAAATATCCATTTTATGATTAAAATCAGGCGTCCGCTATCAGATATCGAGCGAATTGATTGGTTGCGTTTGATTCGCACCGAGAACGTCGGGCCGATAACCTTTTTTCGATTGCTTGACCAATTCGGCACCGCAGCCAGCGCGCTGCAACGGTTGCCCGAGTTCGCACGGCGCGGTGGCCGATCTTCACCATTGCGGGTTCCTTCTCGGGCGGAAGTTGAGCGCGAGGTCGATGCAAACGCTCGTCTTGGCGCAAGATTGCTGGCTGCCTGCGAGCCCGAATACCCTGAAGCTCTGGCCGCCATTGATGATCCCCCGCCAATGGTTTCTGTCCTAGGGCATGTACACCTGTTGCGGCAGCGGGCGGTTGCGGTGATTGGTGCCAGAAATGCCTCGCTCAATGGTCGGCGCTTTACCCAACAGATGGCGCGTGAATTGGCGGCGGCTGAACTGGTGGTGGTATCGGGGATGGCACGCGGTATCGACACCTCCGCCCATGAAGGCGCGCTTGCCGGCAACGGTGCCACTGTTGCCGTGGTTGCTGGCGGCGTAGACGTGGTCTACCCCGAAGAGAATGCGGCGCTCCACAATAGGATCAAGACCGAGGGCGCGATAATCGCCGAATGCGCGATCGGAACACAACCCCAAGCCCGTCATTTCCCGCGACGCAACCGGTTGATTTCTGGTTTGTCGCTCGGTGTCGTTGTGGTCGAGGCGGCAATAAAGTCCGGCTCGCTGATTACCGCCCGTCTGGCTGCTGAGCAGGGACGCGAGGTCTTCGCGGTGCCGGGATCACCTTTGGACCCACGTTGCCAGGGCACCAACAACCTTTTGCGTCAGGGTGCTACCTTGGTCCAGTCATCTGCTGATGTAATTCAGGGGCTGAGCGACATTAACCGTGCATTGCTCTGCGAACCGGGCGGCTCCGACCTGTTTGCAACGACCGACCCCAGGTTTAACAATGGCCAGCTCGACAATGGTCAACTTGACGAGGCCGAACTCGCGCGCGCCCGTGAAGTGATCATCGAAAGCCTTGGCCCTTCGCCGGTTCCGATTGACGAACTGGTTCGGGGCTGTCAATTCTCTGCGGCGATCGTTCACACTGTGCTGCTGGAATTGGAGCTGGCTGGACGGGCTGAGCGGCGTCCTGGCAATCAGGTCAACTTGATCTGATCACATTTGCAAAACACCATTCATCTAGTAAGGGAGGCCGGGAGGCACGTGCCGGGCAACAGCGTCGTCATCGTCGAATCGCCGGCTAAGGCGAAGACTATCAACAAGTATCTTGGGCCGGATTTCACCGTGCTGGCCAGCTTTGGCCATGTCCGTGATCTACCCCCCCGTGACGGCTCGGTCCGTCCCGATGACGACTTTGCTATGGACTGGGAGTTGGGAGAGCGTTCCCGGCGGCACATTGACGAAATCGTTCGCGCGGCTAAGGACGCCAAATGCGTCTACCTCGCAACCGATCCGGATCGCGAGGGCGAGGCGATTGCTTGGCATGTAGAGGAACTGCTACGGGAAAAGCACCTGTTGCCGAAAGTTGACGTTCATCGCGTAACCTTTCATGAAATCACCAAAAGTGCGGTTCTGGCTGCCATGCGCGCCCCGCGCGCCGTCGATCGCGAACTGGTAAACGCTTATCTCGCTCGTCGCGCCCTCGACTATCTGGTCGGTTTCACGTTGTCGCCGGTGTTGTGGCGCAAACTGCCCGGCTCCAAGTCGGCCGGGCGGGTGCAGTCGGTGACCTTACGCCTAGTCTGTGAACGTGAGGGGGAAATTGAGGCTTTTCGGCCACAGGAATTCTGGACCATTGAAATTACCTTTAAAACCAAGGATGGGGCCAGTTTTAGCGCCCGGCTTATTCAGCTTGACGGCAAGAAGCTCGATAAGTTCGCTTTGGGCGACAAGGGCGCAGCACAGGCGGTGGTTGATCGACTGAACCCATTGTCGTTTGCGGTTGCCACGGTTGAGCATAAACAAGTTAAACGCAATCCCTATCCTCCATTTACTACCTCGACTCTGCAACAGGAGGCATCACGCAAGCTTGGTTTTAGTGCATCCCAGACGATGCGCATCGCCCAGAAGCTTTACGAAGGCATTGATATCGGTGGCGAGACCGTCGGCCTCATTACCTATATGCGAACTGATGGCGTCTCGCTGTCCCATGAGGCAATCGATGGCGCCCGCAAGTATATAGGCGGCAGCTTCGGTGAGCGTTACCTGCCGCCTTCGCCGCGTCTTTACAAAACTACTGCGAAGAACGCCCAGGAGGCTCACGAGGCGATTCGCCCCACCGATCTCGCGCGACGCCCCGAAGATGTCATGGGCTATATCGACCGCAACGAAATGCGACTTTATGAATTAGTGTGGAAGCGCACCATCGCTTGCCAGATGGCCTCGGCCGTGCTTGACCAAGCGACGGTCGATATCGCTTCTGGTAAGGGTGACGCTGTGTTTCGCGCTACCGGTTCAATCGTTATGTTTGACGGCTTCCTCCGCGTCTACAAGGAGGACCGTGACGATGCCGCTGAAGGCGACGAGGACGAGCGCCGCTTGCCGCCAGTCAAGGAGAAGGACCAGCTTCACCGTGAAGGTGAAATCCATGCCGAACAGCATTCGACCCAGCCGCCGCCCCGCTATACCGAGGCTAGCCTAGTCAAGCGGATGGAAGAACTTGGCATCGGCAGACCGTCGACATACGCCAATATTCTTCAAGTTTTGCAGGACCGCGAGTACGTACGCCTGGACAAGAAGCGTTTCGTGCCGGAGGATCGTGGTCGGCTAGTCACGGCTTTCCTGGAAAACTATTTCGAACGCTATGTTGAGTACAACTTTACCGCCGATCTGGAAAATCAGCTTGATGATATTTCTGGCGGTCGGGTTGACTGGAAAAGCGTGCTGCGCGCCTTTTGGACGGCCTTTTCGGCCGCAATCGGCGACACCCGTGAGCTGACCATCACCCAGGTCATAGATACCCTTGACGCCACGCTCGGTTCACACTTTTTCCCGCTTGACGCTGTGACAGCCAGCGGTGCCCCACCTCGTACCTGTCCTGGTTGTACCGCTGGCCGATTGGGCCTGAAGCTTAGTCGCAACGGTGCCTTCATCGGTTGTTCGAACTATCCTGAGTGCCGCTACACTAGGCCGCTGTCGGTTGCTACGGCCGGCGATGACAACCTTGAAGCATTTGAGGGTCCGCGCCTGCTTGGTGATGACCCTGTTACCGGAATGCCTGTAACCGTCAGACGCGGGCCATACGGTGCGTATGTCCAGCTTGGCCCCATTCCTGCCCCGGCTCTCGCTCCCGCCGCGCCGCAAGTTGAGCAAGTTGTGCTGGAGCAAGTTGAGCAAGTTGCGTCAGATCAAGTGG
>JBAXKX010000060.1:0-13141 GCA_037135115.1 Rhodospirillaceae bacterium | reverse complement strand
TCATGTTGTAGTCTGACGAGGCGCGACTGTCGGCCCAACCGATGATATGAGCCTGCTTAACCTGTTGATCTGGACCGGACGCAAAGCGCACAACGCCCTGGTTGGCCCGCTTGATGTGGTTTGCAACTTCATCAATGATCACCCGGTCGCCCGCGCGGATGTTCGACTTGTTCGTGTCGAAGAAGATGATGTGGCTGTCGGGATATTCCATCTTCGGGCAGGACTGCTCGGTCTGCTCGACGGCGGCTAGGAAAGCGGCCTTGGTCGCCTCGATCTCGCCCTTCTCCCAACCTTCCTCCAGCTCCTCAATGAGGATATCAAAGGAAACCTGAGCCTTGGCGGCAGCCTCCGGCGCACGGTTGCGTGTGCATTTGAACAAGGCGTTAACTAGGCGAGTCCGCCAGCTATATGCATCAGCATAGGATACTGTGACGGCGCGCGGAGCCCAATTCAGCTTGTCGAGGTCCCAACGATCGGGCAACTCGGGGTCGATGACGACGCCCTGAGCCGCCAGCAGGGCCTTGCGCGCGAAGACCTCATAGTTGCGCAGGTCCATCTCTTCCTTCTGATTAACAGCAAACTCGGTGTAGTTCCGAGCCAGCGCCTTGGTGAACGGCGACCCAACCGGGGTCTGGTTCTTCAGGGCCTCAAACACGGTGGGATCGCCCCATTCACGGGCACTCATCGTGTGGGGGACCAGCTCTAAATGCCCGCAACCTGTTAGGGCGAGGCCGAGCAATCCCATAGCCGCAACCGTAATCTTCATTTTTCCCACTCCCTATTTCGTTCGGTTTGGATCGCACCGGCGACCATCGCAAAACTTTTCATCTCAGCAACCAGAGACCGATGAAAGAATCTAAATTTCAACTTGCTTCATCGATACCCCAAGACGCCCGCAGTATCAAACCCATATTGAGAAGTTCAACGCGACTGTGTCCTTAGTACCACACACCACCTTTGGTCAGGTCGACGTCTATATGGAGTCAGAACAGAGGCAGATTTCCATCTCTTCCAGAGTGATAGACACCAGACTTACGTTTGGACATGAGCCAGGGCCAAGCTATGAACGATGTTAGATCACGATCTTTCATCTACTACAAGAGCTAAATCCTGTAACTATGGGTTTTTGCACAGCAAGTAAGCCAAAGGCACCAATTCTGGCCCCAAAGTTGCCATAAAAGCACACAACCAACACCCAACACCGCCTCGTTAGCCGACAATCTCTATCCAACTGAAAAAGAATGCTATTTCCGCAGCAGCATTCTCGGCACTGTCGGAACCATGGACCGAGTTGGCTTCGATCGATTCGGCGAACTCCTTGCGAATGGTGCCAGGAGCGGCGTTGGCCGGGTTGGTCGCGCCCATGATGTCACGGTTGCTGGCAACTGCATCAACGCCCTCGAGAATCTGCACCACCACCGGCCCAGACGTCATAAAAGCGCATAGATCGTTGTAAAATGGTCGCTGAGCATGAACCGCATAAAACGCTTCCGCTTGGGCGCGGGAAAGCCAAAGCCGCTTCTGGGCGACGATGCGCAAGCCGGCTGCTTCGAACTTGGCATTGATCGCGCCGGTGAGATTGCGACGGGTGGCATCGGGCTTGAGAATCGATAGGGTCCGGGTGACGGCCATGAGTGAAGCTCCAGAATCGCCGTGATAAGGTGCGGCTTTATATCGCAGGGCGGCGTAAGGGGCAAGCCGGCTGGTGAGGGGGCACCCTGAGGATGCGTGGGGACTTGACCAGGAAGGGTGTAATGATATATAAATATGAATATTGTCTGACCTGATGATATCAGGTGTTTGGGGGTGTCTTGGAACCTAAAGACTTTAGCAATTTGCAGTCGGCGGTCGAGCGCGTAAAGACAAGCGGGTCCTTGAACCCGTTGCTTTGGCTCTGCGGCATTGTCACGCTGCCGGCATTTGTACTAATGAATTTTAGTAATGGCTGGCCTCAGATATTTTATGCATGCATATCCGCCGTGGTAATTATCTCCGCCCTCTTGGCCTATGGCTATTTAATCGTTCGGGATCCTGACAGGGTACAGTCGGAGGAGTATCAGCTCGACCGGTACAAAATATCCGTGCTTGGCGATGAGCGTCACCTGGGGAGCGTTGTTGACAGCAAGCCGGTCGAAAACATTCATCGCCCACAAATCGAATCCGGAGAAAACCGTGAACGATCCTAAGTTCTATATATTGACGTTTGATGCGAGGGGCGTGAGCCTGCCCGCGCTCACTAGGTACTTGCAGGATAGCAATGCTATCGTCGGATACTGGAACTATATTCCGCTAGTGTATTGTGTTAAGTCGTATCATGACTGCCATGATCTTGCCGTAAAAATCAGCGCGTTCATGGGAGACAGTAATTTTGTACTTATGGAAATTAACAAGAATAATATAGACGGTAGATTGCCACAGCGCGCATGGGAATGGTTCTATCAAGAGTCCAGCCCTCCAACCGGCCTTGGGTCTTTGGCAGCAGCCTTGTCCTCGACACAACTTGGCAGTATTCTTGGAGCCAGGGCGCCTCAGAATCGCACGTGATCAGACTCATCTTGGCTAACCGCCGGACCGATCAGACAGCTTTTACGCGCCTTGACGCGATCTCTGACGCCAAGATCGTTCGCTGGCAATAGCGGGCGCCTTTCGCATCTCGTCGCTCCGTGCTATCAAACTCGCCGCCATGCTCCATATCAAAGAATTAACCTTCCGCTTCGGCGGCCGAATGCTTTTCGATCAGACCTCGGCGGTGGTACCGCGCGGGCACAAAGTCGCGCTGATCGGTCGCAACGGCACCGGAAAAACTACGCTTTTACGTCTGCTCGCCGGCGAGTTGGCACCAGACGGCGGCTCTGTCTCCCTCAATTCAGGCAGCCGAATCGGCCGCTTGTCGCAGGACGCGCCCGACGGCGCGGAAAGCCTGCTCGACACCGTGCTCGCCTTTGACCGCGAGCGCGCCCGTTTGCTTGCCGAGTCGGAAACTGCGGAAGATCCCCATCGCATCGCCGAAATCCACACCCGGCTTGCTGATATCGGTGCCCATACCGGCCCCGCCCGCGCCGCCGAGATTCTAGCCGGACTCGGATTCGACGCTCCGACTCAAACCCGACCGGTCTGCGAATTCTCGGGCGGCTGGCGGATGCGGGTGGCGCTGGCAGGTGTGCTGTTCGCCGCCCCTGACCTGCTGCTGCTCGACGAGCCGACCAACCACCTTGATCTGGAGGCCAACCTGTGGCTTGAGGGCTTTCTTAAGTCGTATCCCCATACCATTCTGCTGATCAGCCACGACCGCGCCCTACTTAATGCCGTGCCGACTCGGACCATCCATATCGACCAGCGAAAATTGGTGTCATACGCTGGCGGCTATGACCAGTTCGAGCGCACCAGGCGCGCCAACTCGGAACGGCTGGCGGCGTTGCAGAACCGCCAGTTGGCCCAACGTAAACACCTGCAATCCTTCATTGACCGCTTTCGAGCCAAGGCAACCAAAGCCAGTCAAGCCCAAAGCCGAATCAAGGCTCTGGAACGCATGGAACCCATTGTCGGCATCGTCGAGGAGGGAACCCCCGAATTCGATTTTCCCAACCCCGAGGCGCTAGCGCCCCCGTTGATTACCCTGGACAACGTCACGGCCGGTTATGGCGAGCGGCCGGTATTGAGCCGAATCGACCTGCGTATCGACATTGACGACCGCATTGCCCTGCTTGGTGCCAACGGTAATGGCAAGTCAACCCTAATTAAGCTGCTGGCCGACCGTTTGAAGCCACTATCTGGAGAAATACGGCGCTCGGGCAAACTCAAAGTCGGCTATTTCGCCCAAGACCAGGCCGACGAGCTTGACATGACAATGACCCCGATCCAGCAAATGCTGAGGGTGCTGCCGAACGCCCCCGAAGAAAAGCTGCGGGCCCACCTCGCCCGCTTCGGCCTCGCTCGCGACCGCGCCGAAAATCAAACCGCCAAGCTTTCAGGCGGAGAGAAAGCGCGGCTATTGTTCGCTCTGATGACCCGCGATGCGCCGCACATCCTGCTACTCGACGAACCGACCAACCACCTCGACATCGACAGCCGCAGTGCCCTGATCCAGGCCATCAACGGATTTGAGGGCGCGGTAATATTGATCAGCCACGATCCGCACCTGATCGGGCTGACCGCAGAAAGACTATGGCTGGTCGCAGACGGCACCTGTACCAGCTATGATGGCGATATGGAAAGCTATCGGGCGCTACTCATGGAGCGTTCGCGTGCTGCAGCCAAAACTGGTGGTGGTGGAACAGGGGGTGGTGGAACAGGAGGCGCTCAGGCCCGCCGTGACCAGCGACGCGCCGCAGCCGACGCAAGGACGGCGCAAGCCCCGCTCCGGCGCCGCGCTGTTGACTGTGAAAAAACGGTGGCGAAACTTTCCGCCGTGTGCGACCGGCTCGAAAAAAGACTGGCCGACCCCACACTCTACAACGATGCGGCGGAGCAACTCACCAAGCTTAAGATCGAACTCGGCTCCGCCCGTCGAAACTTGGCGGCCGCCGAAAATGACTGGCTACAGGTACTGGAAGAACTGGAAGGCGCGACCGCGACCAAGCAAACACCGATCACGGAATAATCTCCGCATCAACAAGACCTGAGTTTGGATGCTAGCGCGGTGAGATAGAAAAGTGGTATGCGAAATAATGCAAAGTAATGGATCAACACTGGACGCATGACAGGATTAACCGTGACAGATCGCAGCGGTTCGGTGGATGATCGTCGCATTTCAGATATGCTGGCCGAGTTCCGCAACGCACTGCCTCCCGACCGCGTAACCCTGGCCGACACCATGGCTGCGCTCGGAGATCGAACCATCGGCGCCATTCTGCTTGTGCTGTCGATTCCGACCGTAATGCCGGTGCCGCTTGGAGTCTCGGTCTTATTCAACCTGCCGGTGTTGCTGTTCACATTCCAGATGATGCGCTGCGGCGAGTCCGTCACACTGCCTAGCTGGCTGCTACGGCGCTCACTGACAACGCGAGCCGTAGCCGACATGATTGATGGCGCATTGCCACAGTTGCGCCGAATCGAGGACAAGCTCAGTCCGCGCTGGAACCTGCTAACCACCGACGGCTTCGGGCGCTGGCTCGGCATCATCTGCTTTATCATGGCTGCAATTGCGATCACCCCGATACCACTGATTGGATGGTTGCCCGGTTTCGGACTAATCATCATCGCACTCGGCCTTATCGAACATGACGGGCTAGCCGTCGCTGTCGGCCTGGGCTTCGCTTTGGTCTCGGCGATTTTTGCGGCCTGCCTTGTCGTCAGCCTTGCCTATGCGGGGACTCTGTTGCATATTTGGACGTTCCAGCTGCCGCCCTTCCACCTCCCGGGGGTAGCGAACTGATGCCGGAAAAGCCCTCTCGTCATGCAACTTCGTGCGCCACATCTTTTCGGAGTTGTTTTAGGCGCCCTTGATTTGTTACATCTGTCGGCCATGCATGGGTATCAACGAAACGTGCGGCGTTAATCATTTTCCCCGCGTCCGTCATCAAAAAACATTCAATGGCGAAAGGCCGAACATGTCCCAAACCGAAGTCATCGTCGCCGATAAAGCAAAGGGCCGCAAAGCTCCGCCTGCCGCCTGGGTTTTTTTCCAGCGCTGGCTGGCTAATCCGCTCTCGATGGGATCGGTTGTCCCGTCCTCGATCGGGCTGCGCAATCTTATCAGCAAGCATTTGGTCTGCGGCCCAGATGAGGTTGTGGTTGAATTCGGCGGGGGCACAGGCGCCATCACCCGCGCGTTGCTTGAAGCTGGCGTGCCATCGGACCGCATCTGGTCGATTGAAATCGACCCCGAGTTGGCATCATTCCTGCACCAAACCTACCCTGACGTTAACGTTATCCATGGCGATTGCCGCGAGACCGAAAAGTTCATCGGGGTTGATCTGGTCGGCAAGGTTGGAACCGTCGTGGTCGGCATCCCCATGGTAATGCTGCCACACGCTATCCAAAAGGAAGTCACCAACGCCATATTTCGGGTACTGCCCAAGGGCCGCCGCTTCCTGCTCTACACCTACTGTGCTACCTCGCCACTCGATATGAAGAAACTCGGCCTAAAGGGCAAGCGCCTGGGGTGGACCCCGCGCAACTTCCCGCCAGCCTCGGTATGGGGCTACTCAAAGGCCGAATGAGACAGGACGCCAAAGGCGACCAAGCAGCCGGGGCGATCAAACAACAGGACGGGAGCAATTTTCCCGTCCGCCCCTATTTCTTATAGATGAAAATCAGACGCGACCTGCTCGCTTTAGCTGCTATAGCTATTTATCCTGCGTTTTCGCAATTTCGATATGCTGCGACTTAGCAACTTCGAGTCGATAGGCCTCATCGAAGACCTCCCTAAACGAACGCTCACGCGAATCGCCGCTTAGCTTATGCTTCAGCACTGCGATATAGGCCTTCCCGAGCAGTGAAGCACGAATCATCCCCCGACGCTCCTCAAGGGACTTACGTGGAGAGAATTTGCTGGTCATAATCCCTCATCAAGACTTCTTGGGTGCCAGTCGGAGCAGGCGATCCGACCAGGATGGAGGCAGCGCCGCGAGCAACCAGCATACCGCATAAGTCCGCCACGGAAAGGCAATTCGCGCCCGATTCCTCGTCAATCCGAACTTAATGATGGTGGCGGCACGGCACGGCTCCATCAAGAATGGCATCGCAAACGAATTGGTGTCGGTCATCGGCGTGCGAATGAAGCCGGGACAAATGACCGAGACAGAAACGCCGTCGGCGGCCAGTTCCACACGCAAACTCTCGCCAAAAATGCGCTCGGCCGCCTTGCTGGCGCAATAGGCCGCAGCGCCGGGAAAGCCGCGAAAACCAGCAAGCGAGCTTATGATAGCGATTTGCCCCCGCCGCCGCCGCCGCATCAATGGCACTACCGGTAATACCGTGTTGATTACACCACCGACATTAACGGCGAAGATAAGGCGAATCGCCTCATCAGTCTCAGCGTCTGTACCGGTGCTAGTATCGGTGCCGGCCGAGATGCCAACATTGGCAATTACGAGATCAAGAGGATACTTCGCGTCTATTTCGGCGATCCATGCGGCCAGACCATTATAATCTCTAACATCGACGATGAAAGTTTCAACCAACGCGCCGGCCATCCGGCACCGCTCTGATGTATCATCGAGTCGGACCCGATTACGTCCGGTCAAGGCCAGAACCCGGCCCGGCCCGGCATAGGCGACCGCCAACGCGGCGCCAATACCGCTGGAGGCGCCGGTTATCATGATGGCCTTGGGATCGCGCATGGAATTCCTCATTGCCTGAAGCTGAACCAAGCTATAACAATATAATAGCAAGTTGTTGAGGTATCCGCGTGGTTCATCCCGTTGTCAGCATGACCGGCTTTGCCCGTACCGAGGGGCAGGAGGACGGCTGCTCTTGGACCGTCGAGGTCAAAAGCGTCAATGGCCGCAACCTGGATATCCGCTGCCGCCTACCGACTGGTATGGAGTCGCTGGAGGGCATCGCCCGTACCGAAATCGCCCGCCGCTTCAAACGCGGCTCGCTCAACGTCACACTAGCCCTTACCCGCACCGTCTCGGCGGGTCAATTTCGCATCAACCGCCCCCTGCTCGATCAGTTATTGGAGCTCTCGCGTGAGTTGGCCGGGGAGCTGTGCCGAGAACCGGGAGAAACGGGAGCGTCGTTGCCGCGCCTTGACGCTCTGCTGGCGGTTAGGGGCGTGGTCGAGCCGATCGATGACAGTGAAATAGCCAACCGGGATCGGCTTTTGAGCCTGCTGACCGCCGACATGATAGTGACGCTCGACCGCCTCTTTGTGGCGCGGGCCGAGGAAGGTACCAGACTAGGCGATATACTTGCCCAACAACTCGAGGAAATATCAGGCCTAGTCGTGACCGCGACCGCCTGCGCCGCCACCCAACCGGCGTTTCTTCGCGAAAGACTGCGAACCCAACTGGCCACCCTACTTGACGCCTTGCCGTCGCTTTCCGAGGAACGGCTGGCCCACGAAGCTGCACTGTTGGTCGCGCGCGGCGATATTCGTGAGGAGCTGGACCGGCTGCGCGCCCACATTGCAGCGGCACGGGAGTTGTTCGCGGCCGGAGAGGCCGTCGGCCGCCGACTCGACTTTCTCTGCCAAGAGTTCAATCGCGAGGCCAACACCCTCTGTTCCAAGTCATCCGACATCGAGCTTACCCGCACCGGCCTTGCCCTCAAGGCTGCCATTGAACAGCTGCGTGAACAAGTGCAGAATATCGAATGAGCGCAACCCACATTAGCCGCCGAGGCCTGTTGTTAGTGCTGTCCTCACCTTCGGGGGCGGGCAAAAGCACGATCTGTCGCCGCCTTCTCAAAACCGACAACGCCCTCGCCATGTCGGTATCGGTCACCACGCGCAAGCCAAGACCGGGCGAACTCGAGGGCACCGATTATAGTTTCGTCGAACGGTCGCAATTTGATGACCTAGTTGCAGCCGGAGCCTTTCTAGAACACGCACTCGTCTTCGGCAACCATTACGGCACGCCGCGCGCCCCAGTCGAAGCCCGGCTGCGTAAAGGGCGCGATATCCTGTTCGACATCGACTGGCAAGGCACCCAGCAACTCTCTGAATCGGCATTTGGCGATTTGGTCAGCGTATTCATCCTGCCACCGTCAAGCATGGCGTTGGAAAATCGACTGCGTGGCCGCGCCCAAGATTCCGACGAAGTCATCGCCCAACGCATGGAAAAGGCCAACGACGAGATGAGCCACTGGGCGGAATACAACTATGTCATCGTCAACGACGATCTAGATGTTTGCGTCGCCAACGTCCGGGCCATATTGGTGGCCGAGCGACTGAAACGTAATCGCCGCATCGGCCTATCCGATTTCGTGAAGACGCTTCAACTCGGCCGCTAACGGCTTGTCAACTCGGCCGCTAACGGCTTGCTGGTCACGATTTAGTCTATTGGCGCTTGATTGCCAACTGACGCAACCGTCTTTACCTGCCCGTCGTTCTTCAAACGGCAACGCCAGCTAGTAACTGCGGTCAACGACGCGGCGACCATCTCTGCAACTTCAGCCACGGCATTGGGCAAGATCCACAAGTCACCAACACGGACGCTGACCTCGATCAGCCGAGCATGAGCGGACAGTGCGACCAAACCGTAACAGCCGGCGCCGCCGTTAAGGCCATGGGCGGTAGCCTCCATGCCTTCATATTCGCCAGCCGCGAGTTGAACCTGCAACTGAGCTACCCTAGGCAGCACAGTAGACTCCAGCAACACCAAGTAAGCGTCAAGCTCCACATCATCTAGAACCGTAGCAAGATCATCAAGCACACCGCTATCGAACACAACACTAGTCGCACCGCAAACACGGTCGTCGCAGGTATCTGCGTCTTTACATACAACAGGCCAACAAAGCGAACCGTCACCGGCACCCGTGCCCATGCTCACAGCCTTTATAAGGTTTCACTCCCCCACCGCCGCCAACAGCGCCTCAAGTTCCGGCCGGGCCGCGACCCGCACCGCACGCCACCGCAAAGGCGCGCCATCGGGACTCCGGCTGGCGGCATCGGCCACAGCGGTACTCAGACAGACCACAACAATGCCACAACAAACATCGCTCAAACCGTCATCAGCCAGCAACCCAACCAAGGTCTGTGCGGTTCGCGGTGAAAACAGCACCACGGCGTCGATATAACCACAGGTCAAGGCATCCCGAGTCGCCTCGGAAAGAGCAGCGGCCGGCTGCGCCCGGTAAAGTACTTGACGAAGAAGCGTGAAACCCGTCGCAGTCAAACGCGCAGAAAGATCGCCCGCGCGCTCTGACGCCGCTATATGCAACAAAGGCCCGTCTGCCGGCACACATTCCGCCGTAACCAGACCGGCCAAGGCCTCGACGTCACCCCCAGCGTCAGACACCCTGGCAAATCCCGCCGAGCTGGCTGCTGCTGCCGTGGCGGCACCGACAGCGAACACGGAAAGCGTCCGGTTAGTACTCACGCGCTCAAAGGCCCGAACGCCGTTGGCACTGGTAAACAGCAGCGCCTTAATACCGTCAAGCGACGGCAGCGAATCATCAAAGTAGACTATTTCAAGCAACGGCTCAATAATAACCTTGTGGCCCATGGAGCCAAGCCGGGCCGCAAGCGGTTCTGCGTCTTCCCATGGCCGAGTAACCAATATCCTCGTCACACTTACTCCGATAAAAGATTGGCCGAGAAAAAATCAGCTGGCAGCCGTGCCTTCAACGCCAAACCAGCCTCAGTTCCCAATGCCTCGGCATCAACCGCCTGCCCGCAGCAAGATTGCGCGAATGACTGGCGGCCATCGGGACGCAGCGCCAGCGCATCCAGTTGCAGACCACCAATGCCATCAAGTCGGGCATAAGCAGCAATCGGAGTGCGGCAGGAGCCATCAAGTACCGCCAACAATGCCCGTTCGGCGGCTACCCGAGCCCCGGTATCCGGGCAGTGCAACGGCGCCAGTAAAGCGCGGGTAACATCGTCGTCACTGCGAATTTCTATGCCGATAGCCCCCTGCGCTACCGCCGGCAACATCACCTCCGGTTCCAACAAAGCGCTCACGCCAGCGGTCAGCCCGAGTCTGATCAGTCCGGCCATTGCCAGCATAGTCGCTGCCACCTCGCCCGCCGCCAGTTTGGCCAGCCGCGTGCCGACATTACCACGCAACGGCATCACTATTAGATCGGGCCGCCGGGCCAGCAACTGGGCCTGACGACGCAAGCTAGCAGTGCCCACAACGGCCCCGGCCGGTAGATCATCCAGCCCTAGCCCCGAAGTCGAGAACCAAGCATCACGCGGGTCGGCGCGTGGCAGCAGGCAAGGAATCTCAAGCCCAACGGGCAGCCAAGTCGGCACGTCCTTCATGGAGTGGACGGCAAGATCAATAGCGCCTTCGGCCAGCGCATCTTCAATTTCCTTGGTGAACAGACCCTTGCCCCCGACCTCGGCCAGGGTACGGTCAAGGATACGGTCGCCACTGGTCTTGATCACCACGATGGTAATCGCCCCAGGCTCAGACAGCTCGGGATGCGCCGCCACCAACCTTGAACGGGTCTGCTCCGCCTGGACCAGGGCCAGCGGACTTCCGCGCGTACCAATACGCAGCCTAACAGGCACCGCCTGTAGTCCCGTTGACTGGAGTACAGTTGACTGGAGTACAGTTGACTGGAGTACAGTTGACTGGAGTCCTGTTGAGCGGTGCCCCATTGAGTAAAGCCTTCAACAACCGCGACAAATTGGTTGCGCGCACCCTAACACAGACACCCAGACATTCCCCGGACATATCAGCCAGCGGCAAATAAAGCGACGACGCAAGCCTTAGGCCGCAAGCGAACGAACCGCCATGCTTATATCGATCAGGTCCAACCCATCAATCAGGGCGATATAGGCATCATCCGCCTGCGCCGCCGCAGCGCGCCAATTCTCACCGTTGCAGCGCCGCAGAGCCTCCAGCCGCGCCAAGCTGCGGTTAAGTCGACCTCGCGCATCGTCCAGGCGACGCTCCCAATCCGGCCGAAGATCAGAACGAAGGCGACGCAGTCCGCTACGCAAATGTTCCAAGCGTTCCCCGGCTTGTTTAAGTTCCAGCTCATACCAGTTCTGACACGACTGCTTGTCTCGACACCGCATTCCCGCCCTCCCTGCCAATGTAGCCTTGCCTTCCCGGTAAAAAGCGTCCTTGCGCAACTTGGTTAAGATAGTTGTAACTAAAACCAGACGCCGACCCGTTCGCAACTGGGTCATCAGGGAAATCCTGCTAAATAATCATCCTCTTATCGCACCTCATTTTATGGTGCCACTTTAACGCCAGGATCAATACTTGGACGAAGGAAATTTCTCACCTAGCTCTTAAAATAGGACTCTCGACTCCTATATGCCATTGCGCCGAATAAATGCTGCGCTGCACAACTACCGCGAAAGCACGGAAAATCAACGATTTTTTTCGGCGCAAGCCAAGACCTCGGACACAAGACCTACCAATCATGGTTGCGCTCGTTATGATCAGTCACATCTATATATGCCGTTTTATCAGGGGCAAAGGCGGGGAAATCGGATCACGACTGGGAAAATTAAAGCGACTCGGGAAAATTAAAGCGACTCGGAAAATTAAAGCGACTCGGGAAGATCAACGTCACTTTGGAAAATCGCGGCTTCGCACCCGAACTCAGCGCGAAACCGCCATGACAACAAAAATTAAAGCCGAGTCGGATTGTTACCACTCACCGCTAGTCACTAAACACACTAGCGCGTGGACAGAACCTCAACGTCAGGCGAAAGAACGTAGCGGAGGTACTCAGAACCCGACTCGGCAATGTCCGCTTCCGCAACGGTGCGGGCACGGTGAAAAACAAAGGGCCGCAGGTACGTAGCACCAACCAGATTGCTGATCTGACGGAATGGAAGCAGCAACTCATCAACCGTGTAGTTATGAAAGCCGCCCGAAACATATGATTCCCTGGGACCGCCGGTGGATATCGCAACCAAAATCTGCTTGCCGTGCATGAATTCGCCGCCAGGACCATAGGCCCAGTGGAACGACAGCACCTCGTCCAGCCACAACTTCATCATTGGTGGACAGCCATATAGGTAAAACGGAAATTGCAGGACGATGCGATCATGTTCCATGATACATTTTTGCTCAGCTGCAACGTCAATTTTCCAGTATGGGTAAAGTTGATAAAGTTTTCGTACCGATACCTTAAGGCTGTTTTCCAACGTGTTGCCCCAAACTCGGTGGAGGCGTGAATCTGAAATTTTCGGGTGCGCAACCAATGCTACTACTTTCATTTACCTTCTCCTGATTGACTTGCCAGCTATTGCGCACGCCACTACGGCCAACGCGGCGCGCCTACGGCACGCAATCGAGGACACCACCAGCTAGCCAAGCTGGAATATACTTCATTTCGTTCCGTCCCGGCATGACTGAAGCACACAGGAATGAAAAGACTGTGCTATGGTGTGGAAACTTGGGTTGGCTAATGATGGTCGGCCAAAGTGGTATATGATGATCGCGTGCAATTGTTGACAGCCGAGACCACGGCCCCGCACGGGTCGGGACCAGGACAGGCAAATGCCAACGCGTTCCTTGACGGTGTTGCGGTCCAGGGGGGCACAGGAGGTACAATGGCTGTC